>JANNJF010000656.1:0-1484 GCA_031405715.1 Gammaproteobacteria bacterium
CTGCATACGCATGTCGTTCGAGGTGCCCACGATCGCGTGGATCGACCCGGCGTTAAGTCCGTCTACGGAAGTTCCGCCAACTTGTTACGCCAAAGTCGCTTCTCCTTCTGAACTTAACCGGGCCTATGCAGGCGATCCTACTCCCCCATCTTCTGTTGCCCGCATCGAGGAAAGTCTGAGCGAGGCACGGGAACGTCTGGCCACGCTGCAAGATGACCTGTTGGACCGGTCCAAGGCCGCAGCGCGCGCCACCAATCAGATGGTGCATGACAATCCGTGGCAATCGGTGGCGGTGGCCGCCGGCATCGGTTTTCTGCTCGGGCTGATCACCGGTCGCCGCTGAGCACGTGTCAGACTCGGCTAAAGGAGAGGAGGGTGAGCGCTCCGCTGGCCTGCTGACGTCCGGCCGGCGTTTGGCGGCGAGCCTGCTTGAGATGGTTCAAACCCGGTTGGAGATCATGGCCGGTGAATACGAAGAGGAGCGTGAACGGCTGCGGGAGCTGGTGGTATATGGCCTGATGTCGTTATTGCTCATCAGTTTCGGTGTTATTTTTCTGACGCTGGTAGTGGTGCTGCTGCTGTGGGAGGAGCACCGCTACGCCGTGCTGAGCGCGTTTGCCGTCCTCTATCTGGGGTTCGGGTCCTTCGCCGTCGTTATGATGCGGCGCAAACTGCGCGAACGCTCGCGTTTGTTTGCCGCTACCATCGCAGAGCTGAAGAAAGACCGGCAATCTCTCACGCCACGCCCATGAATATCCCGCCATGAATATGCGCATCGCCGCCATACGCCATCGGCGCACGCTCTTGATCGCCCGTGCCGCCTTACAGCGCACACAAATGACGCAGGCGCTGCAGCCCTGGCAGAGGCCGCTGGCCGTGGTGGACACGGTGGCCGAGGTGGTGCGCGCCTTTCGCCAGCATCCAGTTTTCGCGGCGGTGGGGACGTCGCTATTCATCTCGACCACGCCCCACCGCTGGTTGTTGTGGGCAGGCCGTCTGTTTACTTTATGGCAAGTCGCGCAGATGGTGCGTGCACTGTGGCATAAGCCCCGTGCCTGAACCGCTCACGTTGGCCCGGGTGCGGTAACGGACCCGCCCCGCATTGATCGCCTCTAGTCGCCGGAATTCTGAACCAACCTCCTCTTCCCCCCGCCTATTTTAACCTCCCTCGGAGGCGCATAAGTCGCTGGTCGAGGGCTTGGGTTGGGGGTTCGGTCCTTGCCCCGCATGCTGACTTTCCCTCCAACGGGGGTGTGCCCCTAGGTTTTGAGGACAAGAAAGTTTACGGCGTTCATAAGTTTCAGACAGAATGGCGCCTTGCACAGGCACCGCAGGATAAATGCCTGCGGGAGAAGGAGGCTGGTTGGGGTATGATAATCCACCCATCAGTACACACTACAAGAACGTATAGGTCAGACATGAATACAGTGCCACGGATAAAACCCGGGACGCAATACAGAGTGCGGTGGTTGTTTGCCCTGGTC
>JANNJF010000657.1:0-1301 GCA_031405715.1 Gammaproteobacteria bacterium
CCTCATTCGAATTCGATGCATCGCGCGTCTCATCGCCCGCGGTGTTTGGATTGCGGAGGATGGCAAAATGCGCCTGGTCTTGCTCAAAAGTATCGGCCAGGCGGTGATCAGTGACGCCAAGCCACCGGCGCTGATTAAAGAGAATTTGGACCATTGCCGTGACCCGGCATGAACATCTGCATGCAGCAGGCCGTCTATGCAGCGACCCAGGCAGCGTCCCTCGGGCGGCTGCACCCGGAACCCGCGCCGGCCTACCGTTCAGAATTCCAGCGCGACCGCGACCGCATCATCCATTGCGCCGCCTTTCGTCGCCTGGAATACAAGACCCAGGTGTTTGTCAACCACGAGGGCGATCTGTTCCGCACGCGCCTGACCCACTCGGTGGAGGTGGCGCAGATCGCCCGCTCCATCGCCCGCGCCCTCAACCTGGATGAAGACCTGACCGAGGCCATCGCCTTGGCGCATGATCTCGGGCACACGCCCTTCGGCCATTCCGGACAGGACGAACTGAATGCCTGCATGCGCGACTACGGCGGCTTCGAACACAATCTCCAATCGCTGCGCGTGGTGGATCTGCTGGAGGAAAAATATGCCGCGTTCCCGGGGCTGAACCTGACCTTCGAAACGCGCGAAGGCATACTCAAACACTGTTCCCAGAAGCACGCGGCAGAGCTGGGGGAGATCGGCCGGCGGTTTCTGGAGAAGCGCCAGCCGGGTCTCGAGGCGCAGGTCGCCAACCTCGCGGACGAGATCGCCTACAACAATCACGACGTGGACGACGGCCTGCGTTCCGGCCTGATCGGCATCGAGGAGCTGCGGGAAACGCAGCTGTTCGCCGAACAGTACGCGGAAGTGGAAAAAATCTATCCGCACCTGGCGCCGCGTCTGCGCGTGCACGAAATCGTGCGCCGTATGATCAACCGGCTGGTGGTGGACCTGATCGAGAACAGTCGTCGCCTGTTGCAGGCGTCCGGGGTGGTGAGTATCGACGAGGTGCGGCGCGCCGGCCGCCCGTTGATCGCCTACAGCGACGCGGTAAAACAGCACAGCCACGAGCTGAAGCAGTTTCTGCGTCAGCGCCTGTACGCCCACTATCGAGTACGGCGCATGACCCTCAAGGCCGGGCGCATAGTGGAGGCCTTGTTTAAGGCCTTCATGCAGGATGCGCGCCTCCTTCCGCCCCAGTACCAGGACAAGATCCGGGAACAAGGCGGGGCCGGGGACGCGGCGGTCCAGGCGCGCATTATCGCCGATTACATCGCCGGCATGACGGACCGCTATGCCATTCGTGAGTACCAACG
>JANNJF010000658.1:0-1603 GCA_031405715.1 Gammaproteobacteria bacterium
CGACCCGCGTAAGGCCTGACACGGCTCGCTGGCCAAAACGTTACCGGGGTTTTACGCTCGTCGAACTCATCGTGGTGATCATGATTTTATCCATCCTCGCCGTCACCGTCGGCATGCGTTGGAACGCACCGAGCTCCACGGTCCCCTACCAGGCGGAACTCGCGGCGCGCGACTTGCGTCACGCCCAGATACTGGCCATGAACTTGGGCCAGACGCTGCAGGTGCAGATTGTCACCCCCACCAATTACCGGGTACGCTGCGCGGTCGCGAGCGTCACCCCGCCGTGCAATGGCGCCGCCGCCATCGCTGATTCATCCTCCAGCACCGGCACCTTCGACGTCACCCTGGCCAGCGGCATCACCTTGGCCGGCCCCGCCACACTCAATTTTGATCGCCTCGGTCGACCGGTCAATGCGGGCGGCATACCCCTCGCGGCGGCCAACGCCTACACGTTTTCCACCGGCAGTGTCACCTACTCCGCCCGGGTAAACCCCATCACCGGTTTCGTGACGGTACAATCGCCATGAAGCGCCGCCACTCTATGCGGGGTTTCTCGCTGGTCGAGCTGGTGGCCATCATCGTCGTGCTGTCCGTGGGTATCGTTTCGCTGTTGCAGGTGTTTGGGGCTGCTACGCGCACCATTGCCAATAATGTCGATGGTCAGGTGGGCGCCCAACTAGCGCAAGAGCGCGCCGAGCAGCTCCTGGCGGACCGGCGCAGTCTGGACCCGGCCCGTGGATTTAATGCACCCAGTCTGACGCCGGTACCGTCGACGGTGGATGAGGTGCCGGTCGTTGCCTTTCCGAATTATTGGCGCAGAACGGCGATTACAACCATTGCGCCGGGTGTAAACCCTTGTCCCGCTGGTGCCACTTGCAAGCAGGTAGTGGTCACCGTTGTGCCCACAGGCCAACCGATTACGCAGCCGGTGGGTCAGGTGGTTTTCATGCTGGTGAACTACTGATGCGCCGCGTCCAGCGTCTGGCTACGAACCATCGTTACGCTGCGCCGCGCGCCGCCGGCTTTTCGCTGATAGAGTTGGTCGTGTCCATCGTGGTCCTCGGACTGCTCGCGGCGGCCACGGCGCCGATTTTTTCCTCGAGCATGCGTGCCTATGTGGAGTCGGACGCGCACCTTACCACCTTGAGCAAGGCGCGTTACGCCACGGAACGCATCGCGCGGGAGTTGCGCGAAGTGCGCTATGACACGGCCAACACCCGTTATGACTTCGGCGCCATTTCCGCCACCAGCATGGTGTTCATCAAGCAGGACGCCACCACGGTGACCATCGCCGCCGCCGGCACCAACCTCAATTTTACCTATGCCCCACCCGGGGTAACGGCGCCACTGACCGACGAACTCAGTGCGGTGAACTTCCTTTACTGCACGGTCCTGCAAACCCCGCCCGTCTGCAACGCCAATGCCACCAACGTGGCGTCGGTGCAGGTGAGTCTCACCCTGTCCAATCGTGGCGCCACGCATACACAGCGCGTGCGGGTGGCCCTGAGGAATCAACCATGATTAGTATGGTGCTGCACTCTTCCTGGTACTTATGTTTGCCATCAGAATGTTCACGCAGCCAAAACCCAGAGTCCCTTCTCCC
>JANNJF010000659.1:0-1200 GCA_031405715.1 Gammaproteobacteria bacterium
GTCAAGGCCGGCTTCGAAACCCTGGTGGAGGCCGGTTACGCACCGGAGATGGCCTATTTCGAGTGCCTACATGAATTGAAGCTGATCGTCGACCTGATGTACCAGGGCGGCATTGCCGACATGAACTACTCCATCTCCAACAACGCCGAGTACGGCGAGTACGTCACCGGCACCAAGGTGATCAACGAGCAGAGCCGGGCCGCCATGAAGGAGGCCATGAAGAATATCCAGAACGGCGAGTATGCCAAACGCTTTATTCTGGAGGGCGCCACCAACTATCCGGAGATGACCGCGCGCCGCCGCCTCAACGCGGCCCATCCCATCGAGGTGGTCGGCGCCGAGTTGCGCAGCATGATGCCGTGGATCGCCGCCAACAAGCTGGTCGACAAGAGCAAGAATTGATCCCATCCGCCGCTGTTCTCACTGGAAACCTCTTCTAATGACTGATGGGCATCCGCTGCTGGCGCGTGAGGGCTGGGGGCACATCGCCCTGGCCGTCGGCGCCGCCGTTGTCGTGCACTATTTTGCCGGTGCGCTGTGGGCCGCCCCGTTGTGGGGGGTGGTCGTGTTTGTCGTGCAGTTCTTCCGCGACCCCGCGCGCACCATCCCCCAGGACCCCGGTGCCGTCGTCTGTCCGGCGGACGGGCGCGTGATCGTGGTGGATCAGGCCGAAGATCCCTATCTCAAGCGCCCGGCCCGGCGCGTGAGTATCTTTATGAATGTATTCAACGTGCATTCCAATCGCAGCCCCGTGGCGGGCAGCATCCAGCAGCGCTGGTACAGCCCCGGCAAGTTCTTCAACGCCGCCCTCGACAAGGCCGCCAGCGAGAATGAGCGTAATGCCCTGTGGGTCAAGACCGACGACGGCAAGGATGTAGTGTTTGTGCAGGTGGCGGGGCTGATCGCCCGGCGCATCATGTGTTATGTGGACAAAGGGGCCGGTCTGGAACGTGGCCAGCGCTACGGATTTATCCGTTTTGGTTCGCGCGTGGATGTGTACCTGCCGGTGGATAGTAAGGTATCGGTCAGCCTTGGCGATAAAGTAACGGGCGGCCGGGACATCCTTGGGTTCCTAGTAGGCTAGACTACAGCACTACGCACCGCGGTGGGCAAAGCACCACGCGGATCGCTGCGCACCACGCGTCCCGACGACATGGCCGCCGAGGTGATCCGCGCCGTCGTCGCGAAGACGCCGCAGGT
>JANNJF010000660.1:0-7029 GCA_031405715.1 Gammaproteobacteria bacterium
GGATGAAAAGGATATTGGCGTGGGCAGCCCGATTACACTCAAAATAGATAATAAACCGCGCGGTGCTGCCGTGTTCAAAAGACAGGGTGGTGAGCGACCGTGGAAAAGGCATCCAGACAGGATGTCAGGTAAGTGTTGAGAAGATGAGCGAAAGCAAACCGTCCGACGACGCATCGTTAACCTAAAGGCACTGTCAAAACTGGGGTTGCCCTCCGACGCCAGGATCAGTCTGGGAGAGACCTGTTTACTGACCAGACGGCAGTCGGTGTATAGGCGGCATGAGCTCAATACAGGCTTCAGTAGGGAACGTGAGAACCTCGCTTTTGATGCGAAGGGAAATGACAAATGGCAGACACCATGAGGAAGAATACCGATGCAATGGCGAGGGGCGGAGCTATCCGTAGTAGCGAGGAAGCCTTTGTAATGAAGGGGGAGCGAAGGGGTAGCATTATCCCGTTGACGATTGTCACCAACCTGCGTCGCAGGGAGGAGTGACATGACGGCAACGAAACCGTATCACATATCCAAGAGAACAGTGTGGGAGGCGTATCGACAGGTGAAAGCCAACCGGGGTACTGCCGGCAGTGACGATGAATCGATCGCCCAGTTCGAGCAGGACCTGCAACGGAATTTGCACAAGATATGGAACCGGATGTCCTCGGGGTCATACCTTCCGCCCGCGGTCAAGCAGGTGGAAATTCCGAAGCAAAAGGGAGGTGGCAAGCGAACGTTGGGGATACCCACGGTCGCCGACAGAGTGGCTCAGACGGTCGTCAAACTCTACATGGAACCCACACTCGATCCCCTGTTTCATCCGGATTCGTACGGATACCGACCGGGAAAGTCGGCGAAACAGGCCGTGGCGGTGACGAGGAAACGTTGCTGGGAACACGATTGGGTGGTGGAGTTTGATATCAAAAGTGCCTTCGATCAAATCGATCACGGGCGGCTGATGAAAGCGGTAAAACATCATGTAAAGGACAGCTGGATACAGCTGTACATCGAGCGGTGGTTAAAGGCGCCGTTCGAAACAGCCGACGGCACCCGAATTCCCCGGGACCGAGGGACGCCCCAGGGTGGGGTGGTCAGTCCGATCTTGATGAACCTGTTTATGCATTACGTCTTTGACCGTTGGATGTGCAGGACCTTTGCGCAATGTCCCTTCGCGCGCTATGCCGATGATGCGGTGGTACACTGCCGCAGCAAAGCGCAGGCAACCGAAGTGATGCAGGCCATCGCCCTGCGGCTGGAGGAATGCGCGTTGACGATGCATCCCGACAAATCAAAGATCGTGTACTGCAAAGACAGCAACCGCACCGCCAAGTACCCGGACGTGCAATTCAGGCACGGGAAGGTATTTACCGGCTTCCTGCCGGGTGCGAGCAACGACGCCATAAAACGGATGCGGCAGAAGACCCGGAGCTGGAATATCCAGCGACAGACACCGGCGACGCTGCTCGATCTGTCGAAACAATACAATGCCACAGTGCGCGGCTGGTGGAACTACTATGGAGCATTCTACAAAAGGGAAATGCAGAAGGTCTTCTATCATTTCGATAGGAAACTGGAGCAATGGGCCCGGCGGAAATACAAAACACTGGCAAGGCATAAAGCACGCAGTGCTCGCTGGCTCATGCGAATGGCAGAGGCCTATCCATCGCTATTTGTACACTGGCAACTTGGGCAAGCGGTTGGATAATGGGAGCCGTATGACGCGAGAGTGTCACGTACGGTTCTGCAAGAGGCTAAAGGTGAAACCCCTTTGGTCTACTTACCATTAAATTTCAAGCAATCCCTCAATGAAAGCGCCACATAACTAAAACATAACCTGTATGCGCTGCTCGCTTGACGGCCTATCCGCGCGGGTGAGGCATCACCTTGGTGAGGATCCACCGAGTGGACACTGGTTTGCCTTCATCAACCGGCGCCAGACACAGATCAAGGTGCTGGCGTTTGAAGAAGGTGGTTACTGTCTGTGGAGCAAGCGACTGGAAGCGGGACAGTTCGCGCGCGGTCCTACGGGAACGGTGAAGCGGGCATTGTGTCACACCGAGTTCCTGGCCTTGCTGGAAGGCGTGGACATAGAGATAAAAAGGCAGCGAAAACGCTATAAAAAGGCGGCATAATGCGTCGCGATCGGGGAAAATATTTTCCGTCATCAACGAGATAAAACTTTGTCGACGGCGGTCCGCATCGCTGAATTGGAGCTGCAGAACTCGCAGTTGAGTGAGCAGCTCGCCGTGCTGAAACGCCAACTCGACGGGTTCAAACGCCAGCGCTTTGGCGCGAAGAGCGAGCAGCAACGGTTCATCGATCCTGCCGTACAAGGCAATCTGCTTTCCGCCCTCGGGGTGGCGGCACTCCCCCGCTTGAGAGCGTTCCCACCGAGACGGTATCCTACACGCGTAGGAAGCGGCGCGATCACACCGTGAGCGACTCGGACTGCGGCGATGCAACCGTGCCGGTCAACACCATCGTGATCGGCGATCCGGCCATCGAGGCTGCCCTAAGTCGGCCCGCGAGCGCATCGGCGAGACGGTGACGTATCGGCTGGCACAGCGGCCAACCAGCGACGAGGTCATCCAGTACGTCCGCACGGTCTACAAGATCCTCGCCACACAAGAGATGGTCACGACCGCCTCGCCCGCGACCGTACTGGACCAATGCGTGGCGGACGTGAGCCTGCTCGGCGGCCTACTCACCGACACGTTCCTCTACCATCTGCCCCGCTACCGCCAGCACCAGCGCTTGACTGCCGCCGGTATCACGATCAGCCGCGGGAGTCTCACGCACTGGTCGCGTCGCGCCATCGATCTGCTGGCGCCGATCTACGCGGCACAGTGTGCGCATGTATTGCTAAGCCGCGTGCTGGCCATGGACGAGACGCCGATCAAGGCGGGACGCCGGGAGAAGGGCAAGCTGCGGCAGGGTTACCTCTGGCCGATCTACGGGGAGGACAACGAGGTTGTCTTCCCCTTCGCCACGTCGCGCTCACACCGCCATGTGGAGGCCTTCCTCGGGCTGGCACCCTGTTGAGCGACGGCTATGACGCCTACGCCGCCTACGCACGACACAACACCGAGGTGACCCACGCCGAGTGCTGGGCACACTGCCGGCGTCACTTTGAACAGGCACAGGAAGCGGAACCCGCTGCCACCACCGAGGCCCTGGCCTTGATCGCGATGCTCTACCGGCACGAACAAACCCTTCGGGACCATCACCTCGAGGGTGAGCAGAAACTGGCCTACCGTACCCAACACAGCGAGCCGATTACGCAGACCTTCTGGCGCTGGTGCGACGACCAGTGCCACCGCCCGGACCTCTTGCCCAGCAACCCGCTCAGTAAGGCATTGAAGTACGCCCGTGAACGTCACGCGAGCCTACAGGTGTTCCTGTCGAACCCCGAGGTGCCCATCGACACCAACCACCTCGAACGGGCGCTACGCGCCATCCCCATGGGCCGAAGGAACTGGCTATTCTGCTGGACCGAGCTCGGTGCAAAACAGGTCGGCATCATCCAAAGCCTGATCGCGACCTGCAAGCTGCAGGGGGTCGACGTCTACACCTACCTGGTCGATGTGCTACAACGCGTGAGCCAACATCCTGCACGAGACGTCATCGATCTTACGCCGCGTGTGTGGAAAATGAAGTTCGCCCACGCTCCCATGAAATCAGATGTGGCGCTGGCGGATCAATAACGGTCTGGTTTGAGCGCTTACGGTCCAGGTGCTCCAATTCGTCTTGGTGGCTCTCGGCGTCCTTGCCTTACGTTTGAGCCAGCAGCTGATTAGTCATCTCGCGGGAAAACAGGCAATGGATCGGCAAATGCGCGGCTTCTTCGTTGTGGGGTTCGTTTATGATGCCTTTAGCTTGCGGATTCCGACGAAGCCGGTCCAGTTAGCTCTCCTATTGCGACCTTTACGCACAAAAATCAGGCCAGGCTCACGCGTTCATTTTTTTCTGGAACCCACCCGCCCTCCAATGGGATAATGGCAGGAAGTCACCCCATTATCCGCAGGCGGTCATGTCCGGTTCTACCCCCCGCATAAAATCCTGGTTTCTGGTCTACACCAAGCCGCGCCAGGAGAAGACTGCCCAACTCCAGCTGGGGCGTCAGGGTTACCCTGTCTACCTGCCCATGATCCAGCAGCTGCGCAAACGTGGCGGCCGGCGGGTACCGGTCATCGAACCGCTATTTCCCCGCTATTTGTTCATACAACTCGATACCTGTAGTGACGACTGGGGACCGATTCGTTCCACCATCGGTGTGTCGTCCCTGGTACGTTTCGGCCAGGAACCGGCGTGCGTGCCGGATGCGCTGATTGAAATGCTGCGCGCGCGGGAGTCGACCATCGGATTGCATGACTGGGCGGAGCCCGGTTTCCGCGCCGGTCAGCCGGTGCGGGTTGTCGACGGGGTGTTGCAGGGATATGAGGGGATCTTTGTTGCGGGTAGCGGACGCGAACGGGTCGTGGTGTTGCTGGATATTCTGGGGCGCCAGGTGCGTGCTAGGGTAGATTCGGACCAGCTGACTTCCGCCGATTAGTGTCCTGAGTCAGGGTTCATCCACTATTTTCCCGGGTGGTAGGGTGCGTCCCACGCACCGCTTTAGTCCATCGGCACGCGGTGCGCACCCTTTGGCACCAACGCCCGATGTCTTCCGCGTAGCGGGCCTGCGCCTACACCCACACATTCTTCTTAAGTCCCTGTATTCATTTAACTCTCTTGACCTTATTGGGACATACGGTATAGTGTTCAGATCATGAACACGGACAAACACCGGGAAGACGCCCTGACGCTGGAAATTCTGGATGCGGTTCAGCGCCAGAGCGATGTGAGTCAGCGCCATCTGGCGCGGCAACTGGGCGTGGCCCTGGGGCTCGCCAACTCCTACCTCAAGCGCTGTGTGCGCAAAGGCTACATCAAGATCAGCGAGGCCCCGGCGAATCGTTATCTGTACTATCTCACGCCCACCGGTTTCGCCGAAAAGGGACGCCTTACCGCGAACTATCTGGCGCACTCCTTCTCGTTTTATCGCCAGGCCAGTGAATCCTGTACGCGGATTGTTTCAGTCTGCAGCCAGAACGCATGGCGCCGGTTGGTGCTGTGTGGCATCTCCGACTTGGCGGAAATCGCCACCTTGCGCGCCATGGAGCAGGGGATGGAGATCGTCGGTTTCTATGATCCGCAGAGCGAACGCCAGACGTATTTGAATCGGCCGGTATTTCAGCAGTTGGTCAGCGTGGAAAGTTATGATGCCTGTATCGTGACGGATCTTCTCACGCCACAGCTGACCTATGAACACCTGGTCAGCGAGATGGGTCCAGCGCGGGTGCTGGTGCCGGACGTCTTGCGTTTGGAGCAGCGGCCAGTAACCGGCTAAGCAGTATTTGTGACAAGGGGGAGATATGGCGCTTCTCCCGGTGAGAGAATTATTGTGCGGAGTTCAACTCTGCATGGCGGTAGCGTGTCTGGTGGGTCGGAGAGCGCGGAACGGTTCGAACGCTCTGAAATGCCGCCGCATGCGGTTTCCCGCGATCGGGTAACAGTCGTATTTCCAAACAATCGAAAATAATGATGGACACTCTATGAATATCTATCCAGTGATATTGTCAGGCGGATCCGGCACCCGCCTGTGGCCGCTTTCCCGCGAACTCTACCCCAAGCAACTGTTGCCCCTGGTTGAAGAGCACACAATGTTGCAGGAAACGGTGCGGCGACTGGATGGCCTGCCCGATGGAAAAGCGCCGGTCATCGTCTGCAATGAGGAGCATCGTTTCCTGGTGGCCGAGCAGATGCGGCAGCTGGGGATATCACCCTCCAGTATCATGCTCGAGCCCTTGGGGAGAAACACCGCGCCGGCCTTGACGCTGGCGGCCCTTGCGCTCATGCGCAACGGCGAGGACGGGATAATGCTGGTGATGCCCGCCGATCACGTGATTCAGAACGCCGCAGCGTTTCATGCGGCGGTGCAACAGGGTGCGGCGTTGGCACAGGATGGATCGTTGGTGACCTTTGGCATCGTGCCGACGGAGCCCGAAACCGGTTATGGATACATCAAAAAAGGCGCTGCACTGCCGGCGGCCGCGACCATCGGTAAGACCGCGGTGAAAGGCGAGCAAACCTCGGATGCATGGCAGGTGGCCGCCTTCGTTGAGAAACCCGATGCCGCCACAGCACAACGTTACCTGGATTCCGGTGAGTATCTCTGGAACAGCGGCATGTTCATGATGCGTGCCTCTGTCTGGCTGGCGGACCTGGCCGCTTATCGCCCCGATATCGAACAGGCATGTCGTGCGGCTTACACTGGCGGCGCGCAGGATGGTGACTTCTTCCGCGTGGAAAAGTCGGCATTCTCCGCCTGTCCCTCCGATTCCATCGATTATGCCGTGATGGAAAAAACCGCCAAGGCCGTGGTGTTGCCGTTAGACGCGGGTTGGTCGGACGTGGGTGCCTGGTCGGCGCTGTGGCAGGTGCGGGCGCGCGATACCGACGGCAATGTCATCCAGGGTGATGTGCATGCCCATGCCACGACTAACACCTTGCTGATATCGCAACATCGTTTCGTGGCGGCGGTCGGTGTCAAGGATATGGTGATCGTGGAAACCGCGGATGCCGTGCTGGTGGCCCACAAGGACAGCGCCCAGGACGTGAAGAAGATCGTCGAGCACCTGAAGAAACATAACCGCGATGAGTACAAGAATCAGCGCAAGGTGTACCGTCCCTGGGGTTGTTACGAGGGCGTCGATGCCGGGCCGCGCTTTCAGGTAAAACGCATCACCGTCACCCCCGGCGCGTCGTTGTCTTTACAAATGCATCACCACCGTGCGGAGCATTGGATCATTGTCAAAGGCACGGCACGCGTCACGCGCGGCGACGAAGTCTTTATCATCACCGAAAACCAGTCCACCTATATCCCCCTCGGCACGAAGCATCGGCTGGAGAATCCGGGTTCCATACCGCTGGAGATGATCGAAGTGCAGTCCGGTGGATACCTGGGGGAGGACGATATTGTTCGCTTCGAAGACA
>JANNJF010000661.1:0-1818 GCA_031405715.1 Gammaproteobacteria bacterium
TCTTCATGCTCATTTCTCCATCTGAATTTAGATGGGGCCAGCATGTCAACCGCTGCGCGGCAGATCCTCTTCCGCCCAGTGCGTGCGTACCGGCACCTCGCGATAGGCGAACAGCAGGACGCGCTCGGCGCGCCGGGCGAACTCTTCATAAGCGGCGAGATACGCGGCCTTGTGTGCGGCGCTGAGTGGCTGCGGCTGGCCGTCGATCAGGATACGATCGCACCAATCGACGATGACATCCGGCGCCCCTTTGAGGCAGGCGATTTGTTCATCGCCCACCTGGTTGATGGTCAGCATGAGCTTGGTGTTGGCGCTGAAGGGTTGCTCGCACAGTCGCGGTCTTTCCTTACGGTAGGTCTCGACCGGAAGGTAGCGCTGGGCGTACGCCAGCAGCGCACCTTCCAGCGGTTCTCCGGTGTATTGATGTCCCGTCGCCAGGGACTGGGCGTTGTTGCACAGCACGGCCACCATTAGCAGCTTGTCCAGTTCCGCGCGCTCGAAGCGGGCGTCGGCGTCGCTGTGCACGCACTGGTTGAGGAACAGGCGCGTGACCTGCATGCGGTTTTGCGTCAGGGTACCGGTTTTGTCGGTACAGATGACCGTGGTGCAGCCGAGGGTCTCCACCGACTCCAGGTTTTTCACCAGCGCCTGGTTCGCGGCCATGCGGCGCGCCGCCAGCGCCAGGCTCAGTGTGACGGTGGCGAGCAGGCCTTCCGGCACATTCGCCACGATGATGCCGATGGCGAATATCAACTGGCTCCAGAAAGGGTTGTCGAGCCATAGCAGCCCGGTCAGCAGAACCGCCAGGCCCATGCCCACGGCGATGAGCGAGATAATGAGCATGAAGCGGCGCAGCTCCCCATGCAGCGGGGTGGCGCGCACCGCCACGCTCTGCGTCAATTCCGCGGCGCGTCCGATCTGCGTGCGCATGCCGGTGGCGAAGACGACCGCCTTGCCGCGCCCGCTCTGCACCGTCGTGCCGGAGAACACCACATTGCGACTGTGCAGCAGGTGTTGGTCGGTGGGGTGGGTGGTGCGCAGTTGCGGCTCGGATTCGCCGGTGAGCGGGGCGTTGTCGACCTTGAGTCCGATCACCTCGAACAGGCGTGCATCCGCTGGCACGCGGTCGCCTTCTTCCAGCAGCAGAACATCGCCTTCGGCCACATGTGCCGCCGGGACGATGACAGTCTGGCCGCCGCGTAACACCCGTGCGCTGGGCGGCAGCATGTTGTGGAAAGCGGCCATGATCGCCTCCGCCTTGTGTTCCTGGTAATAGCTGAAGGTCGCATTCAGTACCACCACCGCCACCAGGGCACTGCCGATGTAGACATGACCGACATCGGGCATGAGCCATTCGGCCATGAACGACAGAATGGCGCCGGCCCAAAGCAGTAGCGCAAACAGATTTTTCAGGTGTTGCAGAAAACGCGCCAGGGCGGATCGCCGGGGGCGCGGAATCAAGGTGTTGGGGCCGGTCTTGCGCAGGCGTTGTTCGGCCTCGAGCGGAGCGAGGCCGCGTTCCGGATCGGTTCGCAAACGTTGATAAAAGCCCGGCAGGGACATCTGGTGCATGACCCGCTCCTGTCAGCAGGACAACGGTACTCAAGCATGGGCGGCGTAAGAATTGCCGTCAGATAAGGCAAGATACGTGTTGCACCTGCTTCAGACCATTATAATAATGGCTCAACGCGGAATCGTGTGGGTGATTTTTGCATGTTTTGGGAGCTCCGGCAGAAAGTGAGTAATAATCTTCATGCCCAAATACTGTTCGTCGCGGAAGCCATACGCTTTGCGCTGGATGACGCGAATCGTGTTGTT
>JANNJF010000662.1:0-9379 GCA_031405715.1 Gammaproteobacteria bacterium
GGCCTCTGGGCATTATTATGGCCTTGGAGGTCGGACTTTTTATGGTAGTTGCCATACTGATGGGACAGTTTGGGGCCACTGCACTTGCAGCCTACAATCTATCTATGCAGAGCATGGAACTCGCTGCATTGATATCGCTGGCAATTGCGCGTGCTTGCGACTGTGCGTGTTGGCCTGCTTGTTGGTGGCGATGATAACGTTGCGGCCAAAAGGAGTGGTTATATCGGTATATTTTATGCGGTGTTGTTTGCCTCTATCGTGGCTATTAGCTTTAGCATCTATCCGCAGTATGTAATTGGCCTCTATATTGATTCCAGCAGTAATTCCAATCTCGATCTGATAGCTCTCTGCGGCCGTTTCCTGTCCTTTGCTGGCTTACTGTTAGTCGCGGATGCGATTCAGACAGTTGCGCGTGGGGCGCTTTCTGGTCTAAAGGACACACGTTGGCCGATGCATTTTAGTCTTGCCTCCTACTGGCCAATCGGGTTATGCGGTGGATATCTGTTCGGTGTTATTTCTGGGCACGGCGAGTCTGGTCTTTGGCTGGGCCTTGTAATTAGTTTCAGTATCACAGCTTCAGCTTTTGTGCTGCGTTTCCGTTATCTGTTTCTTTCAAAATCGGGCAGGTAATCAGGCCGGTTCTTTGGCCTTGTCCCGCTGGATCATGGCATAGGCCGAATGATTATGGATCGATTCGAAGTTTTCCGATTCCACCACGTAGGCATCGATGCGCTCATCGGCATTCAGCTGGGCGGCTACGTCGCGCACCATGTCTTCCACGAACTTGGGGTTGTCGTAGGCGCGTTCGGTGACGTATTTTTCATCCGGCCGCTTGAGCAGTCCGTAGAGCTCGCAGCTCGCCTGTTTTTCCACCAGATCGATCAGGTCTTCGACCCAGACGAAGGTATTGGTGCGCACAGTTAAAGTGACGTGGGAGCGCTGGTTGTGCGCGCCGTACTTCGAGATTTCCTTGGAGCACGGGCACAGGCTGGTGACGGGCACCACCACCTTGGTGGTCATGGTGTCGACGCCGTCTTTGACTTCCCCGAGAAACGTCACCTGGTAGTCGAGCAGACTCTTCACACCGGACACGGGTGCGGCCTTGTTGATGAAATACGGGAAGCTCATCTCGATGTGACCGATATCGGCCTCGAGGCGTTTGCTCATTTCCGTCAGCATGCCCTTGAAGGATTCCACGGAAATTTCCATGTCGTGGCTGTTCAAGATCTCTACGAAGCGCGACATGTGGGTGCCCTTGAAGTTGTGCGGCAGTTCCACATACATGTTGAAGTGGGCGATGGTGTGTTGCTCGCCCTGGCTACGGTCTTTCACGCGCACCGGATGGCGGATATCCTTGATGCCCACCTTGTCGATGGCGATGTGCCGCGTATCGGGCTTGTTCTGGACATCGACAATACCGATGACTTTGGGTTGTTTTGCACTCATGGTCTACTCCCGATTATCTTTGCCCGGAGAAATCGCTGTGATCTACTAGCAGGGAAAGGTTGACAATATTGGTCAAGTTTACGCGGATTCGGCGCGCCCGGCAACACGCCGTGGCAGGCGTTGCCGGATGGCGTGACGTATACCCGCTGCATCCAGGCCGCAGTCGTGCAGTAATTCGCCGCGCTCACCGTGTTCGATAAATTCATCCGGCAGACCCAGGTTCAGGCAGTCGATCATGCGGCCGCTGGCCGCCAGGAACTCGTTGATCGCGCTGCCGGCGCCGCCGTGTACGGTATTTTCTTCCAGCGTCACCAACAGGTCGTGGGAGCGGGCGAGTTCCAGGATCAGCGACTCATCCAGGGGCTTGATGAAGCGCATGTTCACGACGGTGGCGTTGAGTTCATCGCCCACCGCCAGGGCCGGCTCCAGCATGCTGCCGAAAGCCAGGAGGGCGATGCTCTTGCCTCTGCGCCGCACCTCGGCCTTGCCCAGCGGCAGGGCCGTCATGGTTTTTTCGATGACGACACCGCTGCCGCTGCCGCGCGGGTAACGCACCGCCGCCGGCCCGTTCAATTGATACGCGGTATACAACATCTGGCGGCATTCGTTCTCGTCCGCCGGCGCCATGACGGTGATGTTGGGGATGCAGCGCAGATAGCTGAGATCGAAACTGCCCGCGTGGGTCGCGCCATCCGGACCTACCAGGCCGCCGCGATCGATGGCGAACATCACCGGCAGGTTCTGCAGGCAGATGTCGTGGATCAGCTGGTCGTAGGCACGCTGCAGAAAGGTGGAGTAGATGGCCACCACCGGTTTCAACCCCTCGCACGCGAGGCCCGCGGCGAAGGTCAGGGCGTGTTCCTCGGCGATGCCCACGTCGTGATAGCGCTGCGGAAAGCGCTCGGAGAAGGCCACCATGCCGGAGCCTTCGCGCATGGCCGGTGTGATGCCGATGAGACGCGTGTCCGCCTCCGCCATGTCGCACAGCCACTCGCCGAACACCTGGGTGTAGGTCTTGCTGCTGGGTTTTTTCTCCATCTTGCCGGTGGAGGGGTCGAAGGGTGTTACGCCGTGATAAACACAGGGATCGCCTTCCGCCGGTTCGTAACCCTTGCCCTTGCGCGTTATGACGTGCAGAAAGCGCGGGCCTTTCAACTCGCGCAGGTTGTGCAGGGTCTTGATCAGGGTGTTGAGGTCATGGCCGTCGATGGGGCCGATGTAGTTGAAGCCGAGTTCCTCGAACAGTGTGCCTGGGGTGATCATGTCCTTCATGTGTTCTTCCGCGCGCTTGGCCAGTTCCCACACCGGCGGGATGGTGCTGAGCACGGTCTTGCTGCCTTCACGCATGCTGGTATACACCCGGCCGGAGAGGATGCGCGCCAGATAATTGGACATGGCCCCCACGTTGGGCGAGATGGACATATCGTTGTCGTTGAGGATGACCAGCAGGTTGGCGTCCATGTTGCCGGCGTTGTTGAGGGCCTCGAAGGCCATGCCGCCGCTCAGGGCCCCGTCGCCCATGATGGCGATGACATTGCGCTCGGAGCCGGCATTGGTGGCCGCCACCGCCATGCCGAGGGCGGCGCTCACGGAGGTGCTGGCATGGCCGACGCCGAAGGTGTCATAAGGGCTTTCACTGCGCTGCGGAAAGCCGGACAGGCCGCCTTTTTGCCGCAGGGTCGCCATGCGTTCACGCCGGCCCGTCAGGATTTTATGCGGATAGGTCTGGTGACCCACGTCCCACACCAGGCGGTCGTCCGGGGTGTTGAAGACGTAGTGCAGGGCCACGGTGAGTTCTACCGCGCCCAGGCCGGCCGCCAAGTGACCGCCAGTTTTGCTAACGGTTTCAATGAGATAACGCCGCAGCTCGTTGGCAAGCTGGGGCAGCTGGGCCTCATCCAGGGCACGCAGATCCTGCGGCAAGTCGACTTGCGTAAGTAGGGGGTAGGAAGTTCGGCCGGGCATGATCAATAGGTTCGCTGGATGATGTAATCGGCGATGTCGTTCAGGAGCCTAGCATTATCCCCTAAAGACCGGAGGCTGGCGAGGGCCGCGGCGTGTTCCTTCCGGGCCAGCTGTTTTGCCGGGTCCAGGCCGATGATGGCCGGGTAGGTGGGTTTTTGCCGTTGTTGATCGCTGCCCTGGGGTTTACCCAGGGTGAGGGTGTCGCCTTCCACGTCCAGGATGTCGTCGGTGATCTGAAACGCCAGGCCCACGTGACGGGCGTAGCGGTCCAGATCACTTAATAAGTCAGGGGAGGTGTGCGCGTGCGACAGGGCGCCGAGGGCCACAGCGGCCTGAATGAGCGCCCCGGTCTTGCGCCTGTGCATATCTTCCAGTTGTGTCAGGCTTAACGACCGGCCTACGGACTCCAGGTCGATGGCCTGTCCGCCGGCCATGCCGTGGGAGCCGGCGGCCCGGGCCAGGGTCTGGATCATGGCCAGGCGCTGTGTCGCGTTTGTCCCCGGGGTGTCCGCGGCGAGTATCTCAAAGGCCAGGGTCTGCAGGGCATCGCCCACCAGCAGCGCGGTGGCTTCATCGTAGGCCTTGTGGCAGGTGGGCTTGCCACGCCGCAGGTCGTCGTTGTCCATACAGGGTAAATCGTCGTGCACCAGGGAGTAGGCGTGGATGAGTTCTACGGCACAGGCCGGTACATCCAGCCGCTCGATCTCAACACCCAGGGCGGCACCCGTGGCATAGACCAGGCAGGCGCGCAGACGTTTGCCGCCGTTCAGGGTGGCGTAGCGCATGGCGCTGTGCAGCCGGGTGGGGGTGATGTCGCTGCCCGGCAGTACGCTGCTTAACGCCTGTTCCACCCGCTGTTGGCGGTGGGACAGGAAGTCGTGCAGGGCGCTCAACGGGGTTCTTTTTCCGCGAGGGGCTCGATGGCGACGGCGCCATTTTGTTGTAGCAGGGTTTCCACCCGTTGCTCGGCGTCCTTGAGTCCGGTTTGACACAGGCGTGTCAGTTCCACCCCGCGCTGAAACGACTGCAACGCCTCCTCCAGGGTCTGGTTGCCGCTTTCCATTTTTTCCACCAGTTTTTCCAGCTCGGCCAGTGCGGCTTCGAAATCCGGCATGGGGGTCTTTTTCGCCACGCAACCTCCGGTTACCTTAATTTATATTGTAAAGATGGCAAACCTAGCGCACCCCTGGAGTGGCGTCAATTGTGCTGTGAGTCGGTGCGCGCGCTGCTGCTGGTCGGTAGCACCAAAAGCAATTGAGGATATAATACGTCGCATACGATCCATTCCTTCATTCAAGGTTGCCCCATGCCCTACTTTGTATTCCGGATATCGGCGGACAGAAAGCTCACGCCGCTGAATGTATGCGAGAAATTCAAGGAGGCGAAAGACCTGTGCCGCCAGCTGCGCCAGGCGCAGGCCGCCGATGCCACGGACCAGATTCGCATGACCTTCGCCAAGGACGAACAGGAGGCACGGCGCCTGCTGGGCAACCGGCGGGCGCCGGCTTCGCCCCTGGAGGAATGGGAGGCCTGAGTCGCGGTTGAACTCCCTAGGGCGTGCGCTGGCCATCGAAGGGTGAGTAGCGCACGGCCAGCACGGTAAACGTCGCCGCTCCCTCCGGGCGCTGCACCACCACTTCATCGCCCACGGTTTTTTTCATCAGTGCCCGCGCCAGGGGTGCATCCATGCTGATCAGGCCTAGTTCCAGGTCGAATTCGTCAGGCCCCACGATGCGGTAATCATAAGTCTTGCCGCTGTCGTCTTCGACTCGCACCCAGGCACCGAAATAGATGCGCTGATCGTCATCCGGACGGCGATCCACCACGATCAGCTCGTCCAGGCGTTTCTGCAGAAAGCGCACACGCCGGTCGAGTTCCCGCAGTTGTTTTTTGCCGTAGATGTATTCCGCGTTTTCCGAACGGTCGCCCAGGGCCGCCGCTTCAGACACCGCCTGGGTCACCTGTGGACGTTTTACCCGCCACAGGGTGTCCAGTTCCTGGCGCAGACGTTTGTTTCCCTCGGGCGTGATGTAGTGGGAACCGCGTTGCGGACCGGTCTTGTGTTTACGCATATACGGTGGACTGTCCCGGCCGGTTGAAGTTTATCATTCAAATTGCATGTCTGACTGACGGCGCTCATTGCCGGTTACCGGGGAGACAGCCTACCATTTAATGCCATGGTCTGCGGGGCATCACCCATGAGCACTGCCTTTCATATCGGCACATCCGGCTGGCACTGCCCTCATTGGAGCGGCCCCTTCTATCCGCCCGGGCTTGGCGCCCACCAGTGGCTTGAGTATTACGCCGGTCATTTCGCCAGCGTGGAGATCAATAATAGCTTCTATCGTTTGCCCGAGATACACACGCTGCGCGCCTGGGTTGGGCAAACGCCCGCGGGGTTTGTCTTCGCCATCAAGGCGAGCCGCTACATCACCCACATGAAGAAACTGAGGGACCCGGGCCGGTCCCTGAGGCCTTCCTGTGCGTGCTGCAAGCGCTGGGAAAAAAGCGCGGCCCGGTTCTGTTTCAGCTGCCGCCACGCTGGCGCTGCAACCCCGCGCGCCTGGATGAATTTCTGCGTGCGCTGCCCGTGGGGCTGGCCTGCGCCTTCGAGCTGCGCGATCCCCGTTGGCATAACGAGGAAGTCTACCAGCTGCTGCGCCGCCATAACGCCGCCTTCTGCATTTATGAACTCGCCGGGTTCTGCTCGCCGATCATCCACACGGCGGACTTCGCCTATGTCCGGCTGCACGGTCCGGTCACGGCGTATAGCGGCTGCTACACCCGGCAGGCGTTGAGGAAATGGGTGCGGCGCCTGCAGGCCTGGACGGATCTGCGCGCGGTGTATGTCTATTTCGATAACGACGAATCCGCCTATGCGCCACGCAATGCCCTCGAGCTGCGAGCGCTGCTGGAGGGTAAACGCTAAATGCGCACGATCGATGGCTCCCAGGGCGAAGGCGGCGGTCAGCTGGTGCGCACGGCGGTGGCACTGGCGGCGATCTGCGGTGAGGCAATTGAGCTGCACAATATTCGCGCGCAGCGTAAGCCGCCCGGCCTGGCGCCGCAGCACGTGACGGCGGTGCGGGCGGTGGCGGCGCTGTGCGGCGCCGAGGTCGAGGGACTGGAGGTGCGTTCCCCGGCGCTGGGTTTCCGACCGGGCCGGATACGCGGCGGACATTATCACTTCGATGTCGGCACGGCCGGCAGTCTGACGCTGGTGCTGCAGGCGGTATTACCCGTGGCGGTGATGTGCGATGCCCCGGTCAGCATGGTGCTGATCGGCGGTACCGACGTGCGGGCGGCGCCGCCACTGGATTATCTGCGCTACGTCTTTCTGCCACTGCTGGCGCATGCCGGCGTCAACGCGACGCTGAGCTTGCGGCGCCGTGGCTATTATCCCCGTGGCGGCGGCGAGATCGAGGTGCAGGTGCACGGTGGGCGACCGCGGCCCCTGCATCTCATGCAGCCGCATCCGGTGACGGAGTTGAGGGGCAGGGTGCATGTGGCTAACCTTCCCTGGCATATCGTCGAACGTATGCAACACAGCGCGTCGCTGGCGTTGGCCGATATTGCGCCGGTCCACATCGAGCGGGAGATGGTCACGCCGGCTCAGGCGCACGGGCCGGGCGGGGCGATCGTGCTATGGGCCCAGGCGCGCGAGCGGTTTCTGGGGGGCGCCGCGGCGGCGGAGCGCGGCGTGCCGGCAGAGCGCATCGCGCAAAACGCCGCGCTTGCGCTGCGCGCCGAGATCGACGCCGGCGCGACCGTGGATGTGCATGCCGCCGACCAGATTCTGATCTATCTCGCCCTGGCGCACGGGACCTCCGAGTTTCTCACCCGGTCCGTCACGTCCCATGCCGAGACCACGCTGTGGTTGCTGCGGCAGTTTTTTCCCTTGGATTGCCGCATGACCGCGCAGGGTGCGTGCACCCACGTGGTGTTGACGCGTCCTTAAGACAGACGCAGTGAGTAAATTGTGAATGCTCCGCCCCGATTCACTCTTTTTAGGGTCGTGACCTATGCCTGCCATGCACCGAACTATTCGCGTTTAGTCGAGGGCCTCGGCGGTTAGGGGCTTTGCCGAGGTTTATTGTAGTGCATGTGAATTCATTTCTAACTGGTTGATGTTTATTGTGTCCATCCGCCAGCCTTTTTCATGGATTGTTATTTCCCGGGGCCAAGGGTAGATTGAAAATGGAGAGAATAAAAAACGACCACGGCAGGCCTGACAAAACCCGCGATTTCTGCAAGGGAAGCGGTGTTCATAAGAGGGACCAGGTTCTGTCGAAAGTGCAGTCCCGCTGTATGCCGGGGTGGTCGATTCTTACGGGGGGTATGTGCAAGTGCAAGGCGAACATAGAGCGTCGTCCGGTTCGACGATACTGCGCGATGTTCTGGATTTGTTGGTCGATCTGAAACAAACCCCCGCAGGTTTAGTCATACACGACCAGATTACCCGCTTACTACAAGACTGTAAAACCGAGCAACACAAGACCGAGCAGGATTATCTCGAGCTGGTGACGGTGCTGCTCGAGGCGTATTCGCGCAACCCGAGCAGCGAGAACGTGATGCGCGTCACTGCCAGACTTATCCAGCTGCGACCTGTGACGCGCCTGACCCCTGCTATGGTCGACGCGTTGCGCGAAGAGCTGCTGACAGGCGACCAGCCGCCGCCCGAGCAGGAGACGGGCGACCATGAATTCGACAACATCATGCAGGGCCTGAATCGCTGGGCGGCAGCGGATAAGCAACGCAGGCCAGTCGAAGTGGCGGCGGAGGACGCTGTCCCGCCGGTGCAAGAGCCGGTACCGGTTACGCACAACAACGCGACAGCCGAACCTGCAACCGCAGCACGCACGCGCGCGCGGGAAAAGAAAATGCAACAGATGCTGACGGATGAAGAGGCCGGCAGTGCGGCGCCCGCGGATCGTCGGATTGACGCCGCCTACCGGCTGCATCTGGATCGGAAGCGCGACGAAATCGACAAGCTCCAGGAAACCCTGGTCAACAAGATGGCCGACGCCATCCATCAGAACAAGGAGTTTGGCGCGCTCCTGGAGATAGAGCGCGGCGCCATGCAGCAGGCGGAGAATGTTGAGGAAGTCGAGACCCTGCGTCAGATACTGCTCGGTTGCGTCGACGAGCTACTCCAGGGACAGCGCGCCCTGGGGAATAAATTGCGCGGTTCCAGGGATTATCTGCAGCTGGTCAAGTCGGACAGCGAGCGTCTGCACGACGAGCTGAATAAGGTCCGTTTGTTGAGCCTGACGGATGAATTTACCGGTTTGCCCAATCGTCGGGCGTTCATGCGGCGTCTCGACGACGAGATCGGCCGATCGCAGCGCTACGCCACGCCACTCGCCCTGGTCATGATCGATCTGGATGAATTCAAGGCGGTCAACGACTCACGCGGGCATGCGGCGGGCGACGAGGTGCTGCGTTGCTACGCCAATGACGTGTTGTCTGTGTTTCGCCATCACGACATGGTGGCACGGTATGGTGGCGAGGAGTTTTCGGTGTTACTGCCGAACACCGTCGGCGAGGACGCGTTGAGTGCGATGCGCAAGGTGTCGGAACGTGTGGCCAATACCCTGTGTGAATACGAAGGGCATAAATTAAAGTTGCCCACGTTTTCCGCCGGATTAACCCTGTATGTCCCGGGTGAACCGCCCACGGCACTGATCGACCGCGCGGACCGCGCGCTGTACGCGGCGAAACGCCTGGGACGCAACCGGGTGGAAGTCGATTTTGTAGCGTTGCAAAAGCCGGTCACGCCGGACGACCTCGGCGACGACTGAGACAGTTGCTTAGCGGGTCTCACCGCATGCTATTGCGGTGACAGACTGTCAGGCCCTGTGCAGGGTAATCTACCCAATGGCACTACCTTAAGCCAAAATGTAGGGCGGGTTAGCGTAGTTTGCGTAACCCGCCAGGCGTTGCGAAGCAACACAAGACATTCTTTACG
>JANNJF010000663.1:0-8212 GCA_031405715.1 Gammaproteobacteria bacterium
AGAATAGGGTTAGCAGATCGTAATCACCCGCAACCCCAGGGTGGATGATGTGCATTCTTATTTGGCCAGGGATGTTACCTTGCCAGTGTCCATAGGTCAGGACCATTTCACCCACATCTTCACCCGGAAACAACTCCTCAAGCCCCCCGACGCGTTCACCCTTATAGTTAAATAATATCGGTTTGGGGAAACTCTCCCACATGGCCCCAGCAGGCTTGTCGCGATAGTAGTCTTCGATAAAAATAGATATCAGTACAATATCCGGCTTTGCTCCCCGTATTTTTACAAGCGGACATACATGGGTTGACGACAAGTAAGGCCGCCATTCTGCAGCAAGTGTTACATTTAATTTCGAGGATACCAGCGGTACACAGGTATCAGGCAATAACCTTTGAAAGTCATTAGTGCTGGCCGTTGTGCTACAACCCAGGCTAGACAGGGTGCACAGGATTAATACCGTGGCTGTGGTTATGTGCTTCAGCATGCGGGTGATAACTTCTTAATGCTTGGATCGAAGCGCCAAAATTTGACCTTGGAAAAATTCTTGTCACTACCCCATGGATCCCATACCGTCTTGTCACCCCTGCTCATTGCCCCTGGCCAGCTACCCATTGATCTGGACATCACCAAGGCATACGGTCCTCTCGCGTTGACAGTTTGTGCTTTTCCTGCCTTCGTAAATGTATATCCGCCAGCCATCTTCGCCTTTCCCGGATAGGCGACCACAACATGACCATTGGGAGTTTCCGCAAGGCCGCCGACAATCAGTACGCCTTCATTAGCAAGTTTTTCGAGTTCATCAGCTCTTACCTGTTTCCAGCGCGGATCACACTCAAGATATAACAGTAAGGGATTCGCCGTAACATATACCCGATCCGGGATATATTGTTTCATCACATGCCATACCGCATGGCTACAGGAATTTGGATAGAGGTTATAGGCCCCATCCGCTGCACTCTTCAGCTTTTCAACGGCATTCATGGTAGCGGACACTTCATCCTGAGCCGCTCGCGCATCTCGGCAAGCACCGCGTCCGCGTCGATCGCCTCGATCTCGCCGCGATCATAGGCCGCCAGGCTGTCTTCCGCCTCTTTCGCCCACAAAGCGTCGATTGCCGGATCGGTCTTGTCCAGCGAATGTAGGAGCTCGTCCGCCAAAGCCGCCCCTTCACTGGCCGGCAGCTTGAGCGCGACCGCCATGGTTTCCTTCCCCAATTTGCTCATTTCGCATCCTCCAACGGAACAATCTACTACAAGGATTCAGGCCCACGATCACTTACATCTTAACACCAACATACGATTAACGCCGGGCTCAAAAGCTAAGCAATACCCGCCGTGGTGGCTCCCGCATGTCGCTTCATCGGGCTCCCCGCGCATTACATCACTGTTGGCATACCATCCCAGGTTTTCCCGGCAAATAGACGCCCGTTGTCTTTCTTCGCTCGTTTCTTGCCGTCCGCACCCCATCCTCCCCATTGCTTGAAGAAGAATGCCACACCACGCTGCTCGCATTGTTCCTTGATCGACGCCACCCACTCCGGCTTCATTGGCCGCGCTTTAGGGCCGGACTCACCGCCCACGATCACCCAATGGATGCCGCTGAGGTCAATCTCACCAAGGTCTTCCAGCAACGGTTCGACCGACAGAAAGCGAATGCTCGCCTCGATCTCCCTGAGTTCGTCGATTCGCGCCAGGCCGTGTTTCCGGTTTTCCACCGAAACGCCCAACCAGACGTTCCCCGGCACAACTCGCTCTCCTGGCGTAAGGTATTTGCGCATCCGGCCCGCTCGCTTCGTTAATATCTGGTAGGTGTGCTGCGGCGTACGCTTGATGACATCGAATACCTGATCCAGGAACTCGAAGGGAATATCCTTATGGAAGAGGTCGCTCATGGAGTTGACGAAGTACGTTGTCGGCTTGCGCCGCTTCAGCGGTTCCGCCAACCGCTCGGGCAAGATGCTGAGATTGAACCCATTTTCATAGCCCCTGACACCCATGGCCCGAAGACGTCTCGCCATGGTCTCGGCATAGCAATGCTTGCAACCGGGTGAAATCTTCGTGCAGCCGGTGGTCGGATTCCATGTTTGTTCCGTCCATTCAATCTTGCTTGTGGTCGTCATACGCACCTCCTGAGTCGTTCACCCTTCTTGAACTGAATTGGGTGCACGGGTCGTTTCCTCGCCGTTTCCACATTTTCTACTTTGCCTTCCAATTGCAGCTCTTGAAACGCATGCTCGAAGTCACTGATGAGCCAGTCTGTGTTTTCGAGCATATCGGCAAGATCATCCTCATTGTAGACCCTTGCAGTGGTCTCTAGTCTGTTCATCCAATAACGCTTCACATCCTCGATGTCGGCAGCTTCCAATTGCTCAATTGTCGCATCATCAATCCCGAACATGTCCTTCTGGCCTGTTCTAACCTGCCTTGCCTCGAAACGCACTTTTCGCTGAATAATCGCGACGTCCTCGGATATCTGGGCAAATTCGACAACGCCTTTCGAGTGGCCTGTCAGATAGACAAGGTGATATTTGGTCCGTTCACTATCTTTGTCCAAGATCGTCGCGTGATAGGATCGCGGCCGCCTGTTCGGTTGCTCTGGCATGTTCGCCTTAAGCGATTCGCGATATTTGCGGACAACCGCCTGCTCTCTGTCTTTAGGGTCCAGCGAACAGATGTCATTTATCTCCTCGTCAGTCAGTGATCCCAACAACGCGCAAACGCTTTCGCGCAAATTCTCCTGCGGGAGAGCGCGATTGAAAAAATCGTACATAAAGTTAATGACAAATTCCGAATTCTCACGAGCAAGGAGCGGCGACAATCTCGGTATAGCGATGGGTGTCCACTGTTTCGGATCGACAAAAAAGAATGCGAAGGCACCTTGGCATTCGCGCAATATATCGGTGGTTTTATCCGCGTAGTCACCATATATGGGAACCGACTGAACGCCATTCGGGCAATTGGACTTCAGATACGATTCCAGCCGACTGTAACGTTTCTTTGTTTTTTCCACGTAAATTGCTTTCATCGAAACGTGCTTTCCACGAGCAGCCAGCGCTTCCCGCACACTCCTCAGAATGCGGAGCGAGATTGCAATGGAGTTCGCATGTAGATCGTCGCTCTCGTCACCCCAAGGCCCCGCAAAGCAATCGACATATGCAAAGTATCGTATGCCAGACATCCCCCTTATCAACAGTAACTTTTCCAGATAACCTTCCAGAAGCTTGTGTTTGATGCCGGAGTGCTCTCGCCCCTCATAGTCTTTATTGATATCGATGTCCATATCGGGTATGCCTCTCCCTAGTCCAACGCAATAATTTTCAACGACTCAATCCCCCGATCATCCACAATCTTTACCGCTACCTTTATTGTTCCCCCCGGCCTCGAACGGCAGCGACACAGTACCGTGGAATTTTTCAAGCAGGTCTTCGTTCAGCTCGACGTTGATATTTTTCTTGCGTTTATTCCAGCTGTCGCCCTTGCCGGCCGTGGGGGTTGAACTCTTGGCGCGGGAACAGCCCGCGTGTCGTCCCGGAAGCCTTTTTCTTCTTCGGCATACCACCCCTTTATTTTCTTCCCGGCTCGCGCCGGACCGGGAATCAGGTTGCGCTCCCACAGCACGCAGATTAGCCGCGGGTCAGGGACAGGATCTCGTCGGCGCTCATGCGCCGGGTGGCCTTGCCGCGCAGGTGCGCGATCAGGCGCGATCCGCGGCGCGCAGGCGGGTTACCGACTTTTTGCAGCACCACCACGCCGCGGCGCACGGTGAAGTCCACCTCGGTGCCTGGAAGCAGGCTGACCTGCTCACAGACTTCGACGGGAATGGTGATCCGACCCTTGCGAGTGATGCGCATGGCGCGTCCTTGTGGATTTTTTTCGATAGTAAGGCCTGCTCAACCCGGATACAAGCGACCACCAATATCAAATCTTGTGCACACCGACTAGGGAGCCTCTGAACAAGCCCCCTCTGCCCTGTGCATTTCTAGGGACAGGAGGGAGAAGGGCATAGGTATCTATGCACCTTAACTTTGAGTATCCCGGCTCCCGCGTCATTCTCGTAGGTCGGGTTGGCGAGCGTAACCCGACATTTTTTTGCAGATAGAGTGGAGCAGCAAAGGAGCTTCCACCACATAGGCGGGGTTTTGTTGGGTTACGCCCTTCGGGCTAACCCATCAACCTACGAAAAAAGGCTTCCCTAGGCCTGCTCGCGCGTCGCGTTAAACGTAACCTCCGGCCACCGCTCCATGGTCAACTGCAGGTTCACCCGTGATGGCGCGAGATAGGCCAGCTCGCCGGCACCGTCCCGCGCCAGGTTGTCGCGCAGTTTTTTCTCGAAGTCGGCCAGCATTTTCTCATCGTGACATACGACCCAGCGCGCCGTCTGCACCTGCACCGGCTCGAACACCGCGTCCACGCTATATTCGTTCTGTAGGCGACTCGCCACCACGTCGAACTGCAGGGTACCCACCGCGCCTAATATCAATTCGTTGGAGTTGAGCGGGCGGAACAGCTGGGTGGCGCCTTCTTCCGTCAATTGCTCCAGGCCCTTTTGCAGCGCCTTCATCTTCATCGGGTTTTTGATCTGGGTACGGCGGAAGATTTCCGGGGCAAAATTGGGAACGCCGTGAAATTTGAGTGTTTCCTTTTGCGTGAAGGTATCGCCTATGCGCATGGTGCCGTGGTTGTGCAGGCCCAGGATGTCACCGGCGTAGGCCTCTTCCACCGCCACACGTTCCTGTGCCATGAAGGTAATGGCGTTGGCCACGGTGACCTCGCGCCCTAGACGCACATGGTAAAGCTTCATGCCCGGCGTGTACTTGCCCGAACAAACGCGCACGAAGGCGATGCGGTCG
The DNA here is from genome assembly GCA_031405715.1 of Gammaproteobacteria bacterium. Classification (GTDB taxonomy): domain Bacteria; phylum Pseudomonadota; class Gammaproteobacteria; order Acidiferrobacterales; family UBA6901; genus JANNJF01. The sequence continues at coordinate 4,850 of JANNJF010000663.1, forward strand.
CGGTGATTGGGGTCCATGTTCGCCTGGATCTTGAAAACGAAACCACTGAAGGCCTCTTCCTGCGCCTGCACCAGACGCCCACCGTCCCGCGGCTGCGGTCCCGGCGCCACCTCGACAAAACTGTCCAGCAACTCCTGCACGCCGAAATTATTCACCGCGGAGCCGAAGAATACCGGCGTCTGTTTGCCGGCGAGATAGGTCGCCAAGTCGAAGGCGTGGCTGGCGCCACGCACCAGTTCCACTTCCGCGCGGAATTCCTGGGCCTGGTCCCCCAGCACCTCGTCCAGGCGCGGGTTGTTGAGGCCCTTAATCACTTCACCCACATTGATCTTGCCGCCATGGGTCGGGGAGTACAGATGTACAGATTCGGTGTGCAGGTGATAAATGCCCTTGAAGCGTTTGCCCATGCCAATGGGCCAGGTCACCGGCGCGCACTGGATGTTCAGCACCTTTTCCACCTCGTCCAGCACCTCCATGGGATCGCGTCCCTCACGGTCCATCTTATTAATAAAGGTGGTGATGGGGGTGGTGCGCAACCGGCACACTTCCATGAGCTTGACGGTGCGGTCTTCCACGCCCTTGGCGATATCGATCACCATGAGGGCCGAGTCCACGGCAGTGAGGGTGCGATAGGTGTCTTCGGAAAAGTCCTCGTGCCCTGGGGTGTCGAGCAGATTGACGATGCGGTCTTTGTAGGGAAACTGCATGACCGATGACGTCACGGAAATACCGCGTTGCTTTTCCATCTCCATCCAGTCGGAGGTGGCGTGACGCGCCGCCTTGCGGCCCTTGACGCTGCCGGCGAGCTGGATGGCGCCGCCGAACAGCAAGAGCTTTTCGGTTAGCGTGGTTTTGCCCGCATCCGGGTGGGAAATAATGGCGAAGGTGCGACGACGGGCGACCTCACGGGTGATCTCGACGGACATGGCTTAACCTGGTGCGGCGTGAAAACCGGGGAGAATAGCCTGATTTACTACGCCGTTCCACTGTGAATTACCGACCAGTCCTGCCCCCAAGGTCGCCATCGGGTATACTGTGGGCACCAAAATTTTGCCTTGGGTCGGAGATCGCCATGGGTTACTTTTCTCGTTGGACGCTTGCCGCCGTAAGTCTTGCGCTGTTGTCCTGTTCCAAATCTGAGGCCCCAGCCATCGCGGTGGATTACCCGCTTAAACAGCTGACCGATCGGGTTTATGTTATCCACGGTCCCAACGAGGAACCGGATAAGAAAAACCAGGGATTCATGAACAACCCGGCGTTTGTGCTCACCAGCAAGGGCGTGGTCGTCATTGACCCCGGCTCCAGTCTGCAGGTTGGGAATATGCTCCTGGACAAGATTGCCAAGACGACCCCGTCGCCGGTCATCGCCGTCTTTAATACGCACATCCATGGCGATCACTGGCTCGGTAACCAGGCCATCCACGCGGCCTACCCCAATGCGGTGATTTATGCCCACCCGAATATGCTGGCCAAGGCCGAGGTGGCGGGCGAGACCTGGCTGAAAACCATGCTGACCCTGACCCAGGGGGCCACCATGGGCACCCGCCTCGAACTTCCCAGCGCGACCCTTGAGAACAACGATAGTCTGCGCCTGGGCGATCGCCATTTCCGGGTTTACCACACGGGCAAGGCCCATACCGATGGCGACCTGATGCTGGAAGTGGTGGAGGAAAAACTCATGTTCCTCGGCGATGTCGTGGTCGCTGAACGTGCCGGGCGGCTGGACGATGGTGACTTCAAGGGCAACATCGACGCCATCGACGTGGCGCTGAAATCCAAGGCGGTGCATTTTGTCCCCGGGCACGGTCTCAGTGGTGGGCGTGACGTTGCGGTAGCTTACCGGGCGTTTCTCTCCACGCTGTATGACTCGGTGAAGAAGTATTATACCCAGGGCCTGAACGATTTCGACATGAAGGACAAGGTCGACAAAGATCTGGCGGCCTACCATCAGTGGGCTATGTACGAGGCGGGTCTAGGACGCCTGATCAGCCTGGCGTATCTGCAGGCGGAGGCCGAGTCGTTCTGACCGCCGTTACGTATGCTTAAACTCTATCCCGAGATCAAGGCGAATCACGTTCACACCCTCTCTGTGGGCGGTGGGCACCAGATATATGTCGAGGAATCCGGTAATGAACGGGGCGTGCCGGTGCTGTTCGTGCACGGCGGTCCGGGCGCCGGTTGTGACGAAAAGCATCGGCGGTTTTTCGATCCAACGCTCTATCGCATCATTCTGTTCGATCAGCGCGGGGCGGGGCGTTCACGACCCCATGCGGCGCTGGACGACAACACCACACAGGACCTGGTGGCGGACATGGAGACCCTACGCCTGTTCTTCGGCGTGGATCGCTGGGTGCTGTTTGGCGGCTCCTGGGGGTCGACACTGAGCCTGGTCTATGCCGAAACCTATCCGGAGCGCGTGCTCGGGCTGATCGTGCGTGGCATTTTTCTCATGCGCCCGCAGGAGATCCGCTGGTTCTATCAGGATGGTGCAAGCCACGTGTTTCCGGATTACTGGCAGGATTTCGTCGCGCCCATTCCGGAACACGAGCGCCACGATCTGGTTCAGGCGCATTACCGCCACCTCACGGGTCACGACGAAATCGCACGCATGGCCTCGGCCAAGGCGTGGTCCGTGTGGGAGGGGCGCACCGCCACGCTTACGCCCAACCATTCCGTCATCGATTTTTTCAGCAACCCGCACTTGGCCCTCAGTCTGGCGCGCATCGAGGCGCACTACTGCGTGCACCAGGCCTTTCTCACCGAAAATCAGCTGCTGCGCGACGCGCATCGCCTGGCCACGATACCCGGCTTCATTATCCAGGGCCGCTACGACATGTGTTGCCCTATGGAAAGCGCCTGGGACCTGCATCTCGCCTGGCCGCAGGCACAACTCGAGATCATCCCGGACGCCGGGCATTCGGTGGCCGAACCCGGCATTACCGACGCCCTGGTGCGCGCCACCATCAGCCTGCATAAACAGCTCGCGCTGGACTGAGTCATGGCTGTCTACGCCATCGGCGATGTTCAGGGTTGTTATTCAGCGTTGCGCACGCTGCTTGATATGCTGCGTTTTGATCCTGCCGAGGACAGCTTGTGGTTAGTGGGTGACTTGGTGAACCGAGGCCCACAGTCCGCCGAAGTATTACGTTTTGTCATGGCGCTGCCCCAGGCAGTCACGGTGCTCGGCAATCACGATTTGCATCTGCTGGCAGTGGCCGCCGGCAAGGCCAGGATCAGACCCCTCGACACCCTGGCGGACATACTTTCCGCACCGGACCGCGAGGCACTACTCGACTGGTTACGGCAGCGCCCCCTGTTGCATCACGACGCCGTGCTTGGTTATACGCTGATACACGCCGGACT
>JANNJF010000664.1:0-1313 GCA_031405715.1 Gammaproteobacteria bacterium
AGGACGTTCATATTCGCAACCGCGAGGTGGAGATCGTCTCCGCCGCGGAAGTCAGGCTGGGACTGGATCTGCTCGCGTTGTTCCAAGGCAGGCTACAGCTTGGAAAGCTCGAACTAAAACGCCCCGCGATATTCATCGAGCGGAATTCCGAGGGCACGTTCAATATCGGGAATCCGCCGGCGGTCGCTGCAAAGTCAGCGGCCGTGGAGCGGGTGGAGATTTCCCTTTCGAACGGGACGCTTCGCTATGTGGACAGGCAATCCGGAATGGCTTTCGAGACGGCGCAGTGCAGCCTGGACGTGCGTCACCTGCGGGTTTTACGCGGAGAGCGTTCGGATTCGGATATGATGAAAAACCTGTCCCTGACAGCGGAGGGCGCTTGTACAGAGATACGGACCAAGGACTTCGCTGCTTCCGATTTGAAATTCTCGCTCTCCGGAGAAAATGGGGTCTTTCGCCTCGAACCGGTCATGCTGCATGTTTTTGGCGCGCAGGGTTTGGGGAGTGTCCAGGCGGAATTGTCGGGCACCGCCAATCTTTACACGATTAGTTTCTCCCTGCCGCAATTTCGCGTCGAAGAGGTCTTTCAGCCCCTATCGTCCGAAAAGGTCGCGGAAGGTTCGCTGGATTTCACAGCAAACCTGACGATGCAGGGAAAGACCGTGGACGAACTGACGCAGACCCTGCAGGGACAGCTCCAGCTGCGCGGCGAGCACCTTGTGCTCCATGGGCGCGATCTCGATAGTGAGCTATCCCGCTTTGAGTCCAGCCGGAATTTCAATTTGGTGGATGTGGGCGCCTTTTTCTTCGCTGGACCGCTTGGCGTCGTGGCGACGAAGGGTTATGACTTTGCGAACATTTTCCGTGGATCTGGCGGCCGCAGCGACATCCTCAAGCTCGTCTCCGATTGGAAGGTGCAGCGCGGCGTGGCCCAGGCTCAGGACGTGGCCATGGCCACGAAACAGAACCGGGTGGTTCTCCACGGAGGACTCGATTTCGTCAATCAGCGGTTCGATGACATGACGATGGCGCTGGTCGATGCGCAGGGCTGCGCCACGGTGCAGCAAAAAATTCTTGGTACCTTCCGCAAGCCGCGGGTGGAGAAGCCGAACATCGTCAAGTCACTTGCCGGGCCGGTCTTGCAGCTACTCAAGGAGGGCGCGGAGCTGCTACCGGGCGGGAAGTGCAAAGTGATCTACACCGGTTCGGTAACGTCTCCAAAATAAAGATCGTCGACCGGATATGCCTTGACCGCCGACCTCGCGCGCCGGATGCAACGCGGCAAAGATTTCCGGTGTGGCCCCCGGCGAGGG
>JANNJF010000665.1:0-2528 GCA_031405715.1 Gammaproteobacteria bacterium
CGAGGGTGCAGCCGTCGTCGTCCCCGCGGTCGACGCAACCGTCGCGCCCGCTGAACCTGCGAGACACCACACCAGCGAGCGGCGGTGAGAGGATCGGAATAGGCGGGCCCTGAACATGCCAATAGTCTACACGATCATAAGCACTGGTGACAAGCAAGTGCCGGAGTGGATGCGTATCCATCGCCGATATTCGGCACAGCCAGCAAAAAAAGGGCGGCCACGGGCCGCCCTTTGGACAACGCTACCGAATGCCGCTTAGTTGACCTTCGGGTCCAGCTCGCCCTTGTCGTAACGTTTGACCATGGCCTCCAGGGAAAGCGGTTTGATCTTCGACGCCTGACCGGCGCATCCGAAGGCCTCGTAACGCGCCTTGCACACGTCCTTCATGCCCTTGGTGGAAGCGGCGAGCCACTTGCGCGGATCGAACTCTTTCTTGTTCTCGGCGAGGAACTTGCGCACAGCACCGGTGGAGGACATGCGCAGATCGGTATCGATGTTGACCTTGCGCACGCCGTGTTTGATGCCCAGCACGATCTCTTCCACCGGCACGCCATAGGTCTCGCCCATGTCGCCGCCGTAGGTGTTGATCATCTTCAGCCATTCCTGCGGCACCGAGCTGGAGCCGTGCATCACCAAATGGGTGTTGGGAATGCGTTTGTGGATCGCCTTGATGCGCTCGATGGCGAGGATATCGCCGGTGGGCGGACGGGTGAACTTGTAGGCGCCGTGGCTGGTGCCGATGGCGATGGCCAGGGCATCGACCTTGGTCTTCTTCACGAAGTCGGCGGCTTCATCCGGATCGGTCAGCAACTGCGAGTGGTCGAGCACGCCTTCGGCGCCGGAACCGTCTTCCTCGCCGGCCATGCCGGTCTCCAATGAACCCAGGCAACCGAGTTCGCCTTCCACGGACACGCCGCAGGAATGGGCCATGTCCACCACGCGGCGGGTCACGTCCACGTTGTATTCATAGGTTGCCGGCGTCTTCATGTCTTCTTTCAGCGAACCGTCCATCATCACGGAGGAGAAACCCAGCTGGATGGAGCGCTGGCACACGGCCGGCGATGAACCGTGGTCCTGGTGCATGACCACCGGGATCTGCGGCCACTCTTCGATGGCGGCCAGGATCAGATGGCGCAGGAACGGCGCACCGGCGTATTTACGTGCACCGGCGGAGGCCTGCACGATCACCGGGCTATCGGTTTCCGCGGCGGCTTCCATGATGGCGCGCATCTGTTCGAGGTTGTTGACGTTAAACGCCGGTATACCGTAGGTGTGCTCGGCGGCGTGATCCAGCAATTGGCGCAGAGATACCAGTGCCATAATATCCTCCTGAAGATTAAGTAGTCTTAGATGAAGTGTGAATTCTTTGTCAGTCGTGCAGCTCGCCCACCCTTACAATTTTCAGGGTATTGGTGCCGCCTGGTTTGGCCAGCGGCTCGCCGATGGTCAGTATGGCCAAATCCCCGTCGCGTACGGCACCGCGACGGCGCAGTTCGTCCACCGCCTCCATCATGACAACGGCCGGGTCGTTGGACGTCAGGGCGAAACCCACGGGGTGAACGCCACGGTAAAGAGTGACCTTTCTACGTGTTTCCACATGTGGCGTCAAGGCGTAGATCGGCACGGCGGAATTGATGCGCGACATCCACAATGCCGTCGATCCCGACTCCGTCAGGGCGGCAATGGCGCGCACCGACAGGTGGTTGGCGACGTACATGGTGGAACGCGCCACCGCCTCGTCGATACGCTCGAAGCTGTGGTCCATGCGCTGATCGACGCTGATGGAGTCCTCGTGTTTCTCCGCCTCGCGGCACACGCGGTCCATGGCGGCGACCGCCTCCACCGGGTGTTTGCCGGCGGCGGTTTCCGCCGACAGCATCACCGCATCGGTGCCGTCGAGCACCGCGTTGGCCACGTCGGATACTTCGGCGCGCGTGGGGATGGCGTTTTCGATCATGGATTCCATCATCTGGGTGGCGGTGATCACTACCCGGTTCATCTTGCGCGCGAGTTTGATGATGCGTTTCTGTACCGGCGGCAGTGCGGCATCGCCGATCTCCACGCCGAGATCGCCACGCGCAATCATCACCACGTCGGAGGCCAGAATAATCTCCTCGATCGCCGTGACCGCCTCGGCGCGTTCGATTTTGGCGACGATACCGCCCTTGCCACCGGCGGCGCGCAATAAAGTGCGCGCCTCTTCCACGTCCTGGGCGCTGCGCGGAAACGAGATCGCGACGTAGTCGGCCTCGATGGCCGCGGCGGTCTTGATGTCCTCGCGGTCCTTATCGGTCAGTGCGACCGCAGAAAGCCCGCCACCCTGGCGATTGATGCCTTTGTTGTTGGACAGCTCGCCGCCCACCACGACGCGGCAGACAACTTCGGTCCCGGTGACTTGATCCACCCATAACACGATACGTCCGTCATCCAACAGCAGCGTGGTGCCGCGGGCAACATCGTTGGGCAGGGATCTATAGGTCGTACCGACACGCTGCTGATTTCCCTCTTTCGCGGGATGCTCCACGTCG
>JANNJF010000666.1:0-10185 GCA_031405715.1 Gammaproteobacteria bacterium
ACCCTGTCCTTTTGATAATCCACGCCGAGGGTGAGTAATTGTCTGCTGCCTAAGGTGAAATCGTTCTGCCACGACGCCACGTGTCTTTGCGTGTCGAATTGGCTCTGAAATACCTGGGTCTTGAAGTTGGATGTCTCGTCGCGGTTCTGACCGGCGCTGAGTGTGACGCGCCAGACATTGAGCGGCGAGAATGCGTATTTTATTCCCCACACCTGCTGGATATAGTCGGTGTAGTCGGTATACCCATCGTACTCGGTATTGCCTGTGGAATTCAGCAAGGTGGCGGACAGATCGGCGCCGTTAGTGAAGCGCCGTCCTAGTTGTAGCGAATAGGAGTTGTTGAGGTAGCCATCTTTGTCCGGTTCGTTGGACGTGGGGCCTGTGGGTAGAGGGGCATTGTTCTTGCGTGCATCAAAGCCTTGGGTGTTAAAGCGACTGGCATGCACGCTGTAGTACGTACCATCGACATTGCCTGATACGCCCGCCCCCACCTGACCACTGCGATACGTGCCGTAACCCGCTTCGGCCTCGGCATTGAATTTTTCCTTGCCCTTGCGCGTGAAGATCTGGATTACGCCGCCCACGGCCTCGGAGCCGTACAGGCTGGAGCGCGGACCGCGCACGATCTCGATGCGTTCGACTTCGTCGAGCGGCAGGAACTCGAAAGAGTACGAGCCGAGGGTGGCGGAGCCCACGCGCATGCCGTCGACCAACACCAGTACATGTCCGGAGTTGGTGCCGCGCAGAAACAAGCTGGTGGTCTTGCCGTAGCCGCCGTTTACTGCGCTGTCGACGCCGATCTCGCCGGTGATCAGTTCGGCCACGGAACTCGCCTGGCTGCGCTCGATGTCGGCGCGCGTGATGACGCTGACCGACGCCAGGGAGGCGTCGGCGGTTTGCGCGGTGCGAGTGGCGGTGACGACGATCTCGTCCGTCGTGCTATCGGCTGCGAGGCAGGATAAAGGAGTCAGAAACAGGGCGGAGACCGCCCCAAGATAAAAGGTACGCAAGTGATACTCCCGGTGCACCCACCGTGCACATTAATTGTTAAGGATGGTGTTGGCGGGAAACGCCGGGAGTTGAGTAAGGTCGGAACGGGACGGGCCCATGCGCGACCGTTCGCCCTCCGCGACGTTGCCACAGTGTCAGGCCGGTCTCCGGGCTCACGAGTCTTCGCGTTGAATCGCCTTCCCGCGTCCGTAATCCGGACCACAGTGGCTTGCGTGCGCTGGCGCGCCGCGTGATTCAACGCAACTCGATTACCGTTGCGGGGGCAGCGTCGGAATTGTTCCGGACTGTGTGTCTGGAACTCATCAACTTCCCGTTTCACCCCGGGGATGCGTGCATCCACGGGGCACCTGACAGGGGTGCAATCTATGCGGATCAGGAGGGGGTGTCAAGGGTTGGAGTGCGGGAGCAGGCTCCCTTTCAATGTATAGTGCCCTGCCTAAGCGCCCTGGTAACAGCGGCGGCAAGCCGCCGCACTCCGCAGTGGATCAGATGCTTGCTGTGGTTGTTTTCGCATTGAACTGCGCCGCGCCCATATGCCAGCCCTGGGCGTGGGCGATGCCCATGCGGCGCAAGGCGCTGAGGGTGGCTTCGTTCTCCACACTTTCGGCGATGGTCTGGACGCCGAAGGAGGTGGCCAGCTCGTGGATGTGGTGCACGATCTTGCGGTTGGATTCGTGGTCGAGCATGCCGCGCACGAAGGCGCCTTCGATCTTGAGATATTCCGGACGGAACAAGTTGAGGAAACGATAGGTGGAATAGCCGCTGCCGAAGTCATCCAGCGCGAGTTTGCAGCCGAGGCTGCGCAGCTCGCGGATGGCCGCCAACAAAGTATCGGTGATGATGATGTTCTCGCGTTCCGTGATTTCGATGGTGATGGATCGTTGCGCCCGGCACGCCGGTTCCAGCAGGGCCGTGAGGTTGTTGACGAAATCCGGGTCGTTGAACGAGCGTGGATCGATGTTGAGGAACAGGCCGTAACCGGCCGGCGCCAGCAGCAACGACTGCTCGATGATGTGCAGATCGATCTCGCGCGTCAGGCCCAGTTCCTCGGCGACGGTGATGAAGTCGCCGGCATGGATCATTTCGCCGTTGTGGCGCATGCGCGCCAGCGCCTCGTAGGCCATGGGTAGTCCGGTGTGGATGTCGCAGATCGGCTGGAATGCCGGCACCAGATTGCCCTGCCCGAGGGCCGCGCGCAGCTGAAAGCCCTGGTTGAAAATCGACATCACGGCCTTGCTGTTGTCCGGCGACAGCACTTCCACACGGTTACGCCCGCGGCGCTTGCTGTGATACAGCGCCACATCGGCGGCGCTCACCAGCTCCTGGGCGTTCTGGCCGTGCATCGGCGCGGACGCCACACCGATGCTGCAACGCAGCTGGCATTCGCCCACCGCCAGTTCCAGCTGGGTGGTGCTGATGGCGGCGTGCAGCTTGTTGGCAATGCGCGTCGCGTCCTCCAGGCTGGTCTTTCTGAGGATCACGGCAAATTCGTCACCCGCCAGGCGCGCCACGTAGTCCTGGCTGCGGAACATCGCCGTGAGCAAGGTGGAGATGGCGCGCAGGGCCTTATCGCCGAACGGGTGGCCGTAGGTGTCGTTGATGAATTTAAATCCGTCCAGATCGATGATCAGCAGACAAACCGGTTCTTGCTTGGGCAGGTGATCGGCAAGGATCACGTCGAGCTGCGCATCGAAATGCCGGCGGTTGTACAGGCCGGTAAGCGGATCGGTGATGGACAGATGGTAGAGTTCTTCCTGATATTTCGTCAGCAGTTTATTCAGTTCGACGCTCTGGGTGATGTCACCGAGGGTGGCGATGACGCCGGTGAAGCGGCCGTCGGCATCGGTTTGCGCTTCCGCATCGAGATGCAGCCACAGTTGTTTGCCGTTGGCGCTGCGCAGACAGAGCTCGCGGTTCTTTTCCCGCAGCCGGCTGAGTTTTGTCACCGCCAGGTCGGCGGCTGCTTCCGCATCCACGACGAAGTCCGTCAGCGGCCGGCCGAGGGTGCTGCCGACGGAAAAACCGGTGAGCGTCGCCCACGCGGGATTGAGGAAGACGATGCGACCTTGGGCATCGAGCTCCATCAGTATCTCGCGCATGCCGCTGATCAAGGTACGCAAGCGGTTTTCGCTGTGTTCGAACAGCGCGCGTGTCTCCTCCAGCTTCTGGATGTAGTTGCGCATGGTGGTGGAGCCGTCGGTGAAGGCCTGGTTGAGTTCCTGGATTTCGCGGCTGCCGGACGGTATCAGCGCGATGCCCGGCATCCAGTTGCCGCGCGCGACCTCGCGCGCCAGTTGGGTGAGGGGCTTGAGCGGCGCGGTGAAGCGCACCAACAGCAGATAAGTGAGCGCGATCACCAGCAGCAGCAGGCCGCCCAGCACGATGACGCTGTCGACCAGGATTTTTTCGATGCTTTGGTTGAGTGGCCGGTAGGACAGGGTCAGGGCGATGTGGCCGACGCCGTTGCCGGGACCGGGGAAATCCGCCTCCAGGGTTCTGGCCTTGTCGATTTTGCGCGTGAGCACGCGCGTCAGCCAGTTCGGTTCTTCCGCCGGATTCTGCAACGTGTACAGGACAGCGCCGCGGCTATCGGTGATGGTGATGCCTTCGATGGCAGGATCGGCACTGATCCTACGCAGCAACGGGTCGAGTTGGTCGATGCTGTCGGCACCGGTCAGGCGTTGCAACGCCGGTTGCATGAGACCGATCAGGCCCTGTCCCAGCTGCTGCTGCGCTGTCAGTTGTGCCGACACGATCTGGCGGGCGAAGTGGGCGGTTGCGACGATGGTCGCCAGGATGAGTACCAGGGAGAATACCAGGGTCATCCGGGCACGCAGTGTCCCCGGGAAACGCATCACCAGGTTTCGCAGAGAGAATACGCGGAAGATTCCGGCGAGAGAGGTAGGTCGTTCCTTGGCGTGCTGGTCGTCCCGGGTGGTATCGGTGTCGGACACGCCGCACAGTATACAGATATTTCGCGTGCGCGAAATGCCTCAAGCGGGAAAAAAAACACTGCCGTCGGCATCGGTCAGTTGACGGAAGCGGCAACCATAGAGTCGTTCCAACGTAGTCACGTCCAGCAGGGAGGTGAGGGTTCCGTACCGGCATTCGCCGTCGTCGAACAACAACAGTCCGTGGTCGCAGTAGCGCAGGGCGAGGTTGACGTCGTGCAGCACCATGACGTTGACATGCCCCGGTCGCAGGCTGCGCTGCCGCAGCAGGCCGAGGATCTTCACCTGGTGGTGCAGGTCGAGATGGTTGAGCGGTTCATCCAGCAGGCACACGGGCGCATCCTGGGTCAGGAGGGCGGCGATATCGACGCGCCGACGTTCACCACCCGAGAGGCTGGTGAGCATGCGGTCCGCGCAGTGCTGCATATCGACCTGCGCCAGTGCCTGTTCGGCGCGTTGTACGTCGGCGGCACTTTCCCACTGCCAGGGCGAGAGGTGGGGATGGCGCCCACTCAGTACCGCATCGCGCACACTGGAAGCGAACGGCGCTTCGCTGTCCTGGAACAATACCCCGCGCCGTTGGGCGAGGTGGCGACGGGCCACGGCGGTGATGGCGTGCCCCTCCAGCAGCACTTGTCCGCCAGCCGGCGGTTGCAGGCCCGCCAGGGTATGCAGCAGCGTGGTCTTGCCGCTGCCGTTGGCCCCGAGGATGGCCCAGTTCTGTCCCTGCATAAATGCAACGTCGAGATCGTGGCAGAGGGATCGCCCACCGATGCCGACACTCAGGTTGCGGGCGGCCAGCAGACTCATGCCCGCGCTGTCCGCGTCAGCAGATAGAGAAACACCGGCGTGCCCAGCAGTGCCGTGACGCTACCGACCGGCAGCTGCATGGGGGCCAGCACGCTGCGCGCCAGGGTGTCCGCCAGCAGCATGAAGCTGCCCCCCAGCAGCACGGCGTTCGGCAGCAGCCGGCGATAATCCGTCTCCCCCAGCAGGCGCAGCAGATGGGGCACGATCAGCCCGACAAAACCGACACTGCCCGCCAGGGTGACGGCGCTGGCGGTGAGCAGCGAAGCGGCGACATACACGCTGCGGCGTATAAACGTAACGTTCTCCCCCAGGGCGGCGGCCACTTGTTCGCCGCGCGCGTACAGATTCAGTGCGCGGCCCAGGGGCAGGATCAACAGCACACCCACCGCCAACACTGCGAGACCAACACCCGGTCGGGTCGCCTGACTGAGGTCGCCCATGAGCCAGAACAGCATGCCCTGCACCCGGTCCGTCGGCGCGAACACCAGGAGCACGCTGATGACCGCACCCCAGCCGGTGGCCACCACCACACCGGTGAGCAGCAAGCGGGTTTGCGTCCACACCCCGCGGGTATGGCTCAAGCCGAAGACCAGCAACATCGTGACGAGACTGCCGGCGAAGGCGCTGCCGCTGACCCAGGCGCTGCCGAGTCCCAACAGCAGACTGCCGAGGGCGCCGACCGCCGCCCCGCCGGATACCCCGAGGATGTAGGGATCCGCCAGGGGGTTGCGCAGCAACACCTGCAACAGGGCACCGGCCAGGGCCAGCAACCCGCCCACGGCGAAGGCGCTTAAGGCGCGCGGCAGGCGCAGGTCCAGGATCAGGGTGGCGTTGAGTCCGTGCTCCTGTCCGCTCAGCACGCGCCACAGAGTGGTCGTGTCCAGCGAGACGCTGCCGGTGCGCAGGGCGAACAGCAGACACACCGGCACCAGGATCAGCAGTAGCAGCGAGAGGCGCAGGTGCCGGGTCATGTCAGTCCAGATGGATAGCGGGCCAGCCCTGCAGGCGCGCGTACGCCGCCAGGGTCGGGTCGGCGTTCACGACCACCGGATGGTCGACCTCCTTCAGCAGGGGCAGGTCGTTGTGCGAGTCGCTGTAGAACCAGCTGCCGGCGAGGGTCTGGTGCTGGTCGCGCAGCCAGGCCGCGAGGCGTTCCACCTTGCCTTCGCGGTAGGACGGCGTGCCCGCCACCTTGCCGGTGAAACGTCCGTTGACCTGCTCGGGTTCCGTGGCGATGAGGTGAGGGATGCCGAATTCCTCAGCGATGGGGGCGGTGATGAAGCTGTTGGTGGCGGTGATGATGAGCAGGGTGTCGCCGCGGGCGCGGTGTTGTTGCACCAGGGCGCGCGCCGCCGGGGTGATCAGCGGCAGTATCTTGCGTTGCATGAACTGGCGACGCCAGTTCTCCAGCGTCGCGCGATCGAACTGGGCGAGGGGGCGCAGCTGGTGCTGTTCCAGAAATTCGAAGATATCCAGGGTGCCTTCCAGGTAGGCGGCGTAGTAACGGTCGTTGTCCCGTTGGAAGCGTTCGCCGTCCACCGCCCCCTGTTCCACCAGGAATTCCCCCCAGGCATGGTCGCTGTCGCCGCGCAGCAAGGTGTTGTCGAGATCAAAAATAGCCAGGCTCAAGGTGTGCTCCGCGCATCCAGGGTGGCAAAGGCCGTTAGTGTACTGCGTCGCAATTAATGGAACCTAAATTTGTGCCGCCTACCCCACCGTCCTCTCGACCTGCGGCCTCCTTTCGTAGGTTGGGTTAGCCCGAAGGGCGTAACCCAACAAAACCCCGCCTTTGCTGCGGAAGCATCGACGCTGCCACACCCTGTCCGCGAAAAAATGTCGGGTTACGCTACGCTAACCCGACCTACGAGACTACGAGACTGAACAAGTCCCCTCTCCCCCGCGATCTTCGGGGGAGAGGGTTAGGGTGAGGGGGATAATCAGCGATCTTTCCCTCACCCTGTCCCTCTCCCAAAGGGAGAGGGAACCTAGCGTGACAGCTCCTGCTACTTGTTCAGAGGTTCCCTAGTGTAATGCCTCGAAACCACCAGAACCAACCACTGTGTTTTTGGAGTGCGGCGGCGCGCCGCCGCACTCCAAACACATTGCCGTCCGGCGCGGTTCATGGAAAAATCGCTGGCATTATCCATAGTCCGGCGGCATGCTGGCGACAAATCTCGCGCGCTACCCGGCGAGGCGGGGATCCTCTTCGGGGGCAAGGGGACAGGAGCGTAGATCATGATCGACAAAGACGGATACCGGCCCAACGTCGGCATAATCCTGTGCAATCAGGCCAATCAGGTATTTTGGGCGCGCCGTTGCGGCCAGGATGGCTGGCAGTTTCCCCAGGGCGGCATCAAGCCGCGCGAGACGGCGGAGCAGGCGCTGTTCCGCGAACTGCACGAAGAGGTCGGCCTGGTCACGGCGGACGTGCAGGTCATCGGGCGCACGCGCGATTGGCTGCATTACGATATTCCCAAGGATTTCCTGCGCTCGTCCCGCACCCCCAGTTTTCGCGGACAGAAGCAGATCTGGTTTTTGCTGCGCCTCATCGCCACCGAGGAAAGTGTGCAGCTGGATGCCTGCCAGCATCCGGAGTTCGATGACTGGCGCTGGGTGGATTATTGGAGCCCCCTCGAACACATCGTCGAATTCAAGCGCAACGTCTATGCCCAGGCCCTGAAGGAACTTGCCCCTTTTTTATCGGCATAAGCCCATCCCCCCGCCGCACGGCCATTGGCCCGTGGCGCGGCCACGTCCTCCCTTGCTGTTATCACGCTGCGCTGTGATGCGCCGGCGTCAGCCGGGTAGCCGGGCCACACCGGCGTGAGCCTAGCGGCCATGGGACCTGTCACCTGGTCACAGCGTCACCCGCTGCTGGTATTGCTGCTGGCACTGCTGGTGTTGTTCGGTGGATTGCTGGCCGTGGGGCGCCTGCCCATCGATCCACCGTCCTTCGACGGCTACCCCCAGATGCATGTGCGCATCCATGCCCCCGGTGTGCCCGCGGCCATCATGGAGGAGCGTGTGGCTGTGCCCCTGGAGCAGGTCCTGGCGGACATCCCCGGGCTGGTGGAGATCGTGTCGGTATCGGAGGTCGGTTCGTCGGAGGTGGTAATGTTTGTCGACACCGCGCGCAACATCGACGCGGTTAAGCGGCAGGTGGCGGAACGGCTGACACAGGTGCGGGAAAAATTGCCCGCGACCATCGATGCACCGCAGCTGTTGATACATACCGGCGCTGACCTGCCGGTGGCGGAGCTGTTGCTCGGCTCTTCCACGCTGACCTTGGCGCAATTGCAAAAGTGGGCGGAAGACAGCCTGGTTCCGCAGTTCTCGGACATTTCCGGTTTCGCACGTTATGAGATTATCGGCGGACCCGTGCGCGAAATTCTGGTTATCCCGGACCAGCGGCGGTTGGCGGCGCTGGGGCTGGCGCTGGAAGATGTGGTGAACGTATTGCGCCGCTTTAAGACCCAAACAGTCTCCCGCCGTCAGATCAGTGTCACGCAGGCCAGCGCCCAGACGGTGGGTGTCTTGACCTTGCGGCTTGCCAATGGCGACACCGTGGCGTTGTCCGAGGTGGCGCGTGTGCAGGAAGGGGAGACACAAGACGGTGCGCGCGTGTATCGTGATGCCGCGCCGGTGCTGCGGTTGTTGCTCTATCGGCAACCCGGGATGAGCGCCTTGGGAATGGGCGAGGCCTTCAAGGCGCGCCTGTCCTGGCTGCGGGCCGATGCACAGATCCCGCAGGCGGTGCGGGTTGAGTGGTTGGCCAACCCGCTGATCGGCCTCAAACGCATGGGACGCAGTTATCTCACCCTGTCTACGGGAGTCTGGCTGTTGACGCTGGTGCTGATCGGCGGCTTGTATCGCCGGACGCGGGCTGTTTTGCTCAGCGCCGCGGCGGCGGTCATCAGCCTCATGCTGGTGTTCGCCTTCTACAAGCTGGCCGGCCTTGCGATTAACGCGCTGTCCCTGGGCGGCATGCTGGTGGGTTACGCGTTTGCCTTGGGTCTGCCGCTCATGGCCTTTGATATGTTGCGCCAACCGGCGCCGGGAGGGGATGCCATTGGCGCCAGACAGCGGGTTCAGCACCGATTGACGTCGATGCTGATGATGGCGCTGCTGCTCCTGCTACCGGTATGGGCGGTTGGCGGACAGCTCGGCCTGGGTTTTCAGGCCTTGGTCACCGGTCTGTTGGCGACGCTGGTGGCCTCCGTGCTGGTCAGTCTGATATTGGTGCCGGCCTTTGCCGGTGCGCCGACGCCGATGCCGGAAACACCCTTGTCCAGAGGCTACGCGCAGGTGCTGGCGCGTTTGCAGCGCGCGCCGCGCCGGCTGGCTGCCGGCGCACTGCTGGCGCTGGTGGTTATTCCCATCGGTTTGTATTACGCGCGGGATAATCTTCGTTTTCTGCCGCCACTGGATACTAGCGAGGTCCGGCTGCGCATGGCCCTGCCCTCTGGCCTTAGTCGGGAACAGGTCGCGCCGCTGTTGCGCGCCCTGGAGGATGTGGCACGACGCAACGGTGATGTGAATGCCATACTGACCCAGATCGGAAGCTTCGACCCAGAGGCCACGGCGAGTGCCAAGCAGGACGAGGTGGTTCTACGCATCGAGCTGCAAGCGGAGATAGCGCGCCGGCGCAGTAGCGCGGCATGGCGGCATGATTTCGAGCGCCTGCTGGTGACCTCACCTCCACTGGGCATGGCTGTGTACGTCACTGCCAGTGATCTGTCGACGGTCACGGCGGCGCGTTTCGCGGACCCGATCCAGCTCGCGGCGACGGGCGAGATATATCTGCGTGTCTATGGGCCGGATCGGAAGGTGCTTGCCCGGATCGGCGCGCGCATGCTCGAACGCTTGGCGGCGCAGCCTGGCCTGCTCAACGTACGACTGGCCAGCGGCGGCGAGCAAAAGGAGCTGGTCGCGCAACTCGACCCGGAGCGCGCCGCGGAGAGGGGGTTGGATGAAATTGTCACAGCGCGTGTCCTGCGCATTGCCCAGGGGGGCTTGGCGATCGGTAACGTACCCGACGCCGGTCGCAGTGTGGGGTTACGCGTTTTCCTGCCGCAGACCTCCAGCCCGGACGGACTGCCGCGGCTATTGCTGCGCGGCGAGGCGGACAATTCCGCTGCCGTGTATCTGAATGATGTCGCCACCGCCCGGATGACGACCCTGACGCTGGCGCATTGGCGCATACAACAGCAGCCGGTGGTGGAGATACATGCCACGCTTGCCGCTGACGCCTCCCCGGGGAGGGTAGCGCACGACCTGCGGGCAACTATGCAGCAGGACATATTGCCACCGGGATACCAAGCTGCGCTGCTGGGGGTTATCGATAGCATGCAGCGTTTCCTTGCCCATGTGCTGGTCTTGCTCGGTGTTTCCTTTATATTGCTGTTGCTGTTGG
>JANNJF010000667.1:0-4693 GCA_031405715.1 Gammaproteobacteria bacterium
ATGCAGCCCGTGGCACCATCGGCACCTTCCTGTCCCACCGCACAGGCCATCGCTTGCACCCTGGACGACGACTCTGCGGCGTCGTACTCCCCAGTTTCCATCGTGTGCACGGTGCCCCCTGGGGTCGGCACACCCACATTCACCTCCCCCCGCTCAATATGCCCGATATAATTCCGATGCAACCCCGCCACCTCCGCCAATACTTCCTGACTCCACCCCCGCGCCACCCGTAACCCGCGCACGCGTTGCGCGATGCGCTGTCGAACAGCGTCTGTCACAGATCCCGTCATTGCGAGGGCGCGCCTTCCGCGCCCGCGGCAATCCCCTTATCCCTGGCACCCACAGCCAGCACCCCGCCTACTCCCCACCCAAATACCCTTCCCCCACCTCATTCCTATAGATAAGCAACCCCGCATGCGCCGCTATCCCCAAACTCACCCGATTCCCACACACCCGCGTTACCAGGATCTCAATCGGCCCGTCGGCAAACACCCGCCCGATGGGCGTGGCCGGGCGCAGGGAGGGATGGGGTTGGATGGTGATGAGTTGGCCGGGGTGGCGGGTGAGGATGAGCATGAACAACTCCTTTTGTTTTGATGTTTGCGGAGTGTATGCCGAGAATTTGAGAATGTCGTAGGTCTATTAATCGTCTGTCGCCGCCGCATCGGCGGTTCGATAGACTGGCGGCATGAAACTCAGAGCCCGAGACCAGTTTGCCAAGCGCGTGCGTGAACTGCGCGCCGAACGTAAGTGGTCGCAGGATGATCTGGCGGCGGCAGCCGGATTACACAGAACCTATATCGGCCCGGTGGAGAGGGCGGAGCATAGTATTACACTGGATAGTGTGGAGAAGATTGCGAGGGCGTTTAAGGTTTCGATTTCGGAGATGTTTGGGGAATGATCAGAAAATCACGCTCTGAACTACCCTATTGGCCGCACGTAAAACTAAGGCGACAGCAGTGCTTTTATCTGGTATTTTCGTGTCTACAAATAAATAATCATTTTCTAGCTAGGTAAATATCCATGCCGAAAATCAATATCGTCGCAACAGGCCACGGCAGCAAGACGGAAAATTATGCCGGTGGCATATCCATCCAATACAATACCTTTCCGGAAATCACGAAAGCAGATAAAGATCGTTTAGCCAAACTCAAAAAATCGGTTGAGATTGTGGAGAAACTAGATCGAAAGATTGACTTGAATAACCCGTGTAACAAATATTTCGGGACATTACCCAGAAATAATCCTTTTAGACACTATTGGCGCGATCAAACCATTTTTATTGATTTTTCGCCTTCATTAACCAATGGTTTTTATGGCGCGACCCACAGCACGTTGAAAGACATGTGCTTATCTGCCTGGTGCATTGATAAAAATAATATTTGGATGATCGCCGCGACCATTGTCCATGAATTTGCGCATATCGCTGGTGCACCAGGGGGTGCTTCGCACGCAGCGGAGAAGGCAGCGGACATGTGCGGATTCAAACCGCAATACAATCCGCTAATTCTTGGCTCGCTCGAAAACCTGGGGAAATACCTTGAAAAACTTGCTGCGTAAGAACGTGCCGAAGTTATTTCTGACTGTCTTCCTTGGTGCCTTGTCGTCCAGCTGTGCGACAGCCGATACAGATCTGAACAAGATTCTAACTGCCGCGAACGATGTGGTGAATAAAGCAACGAAAGTCGAAGTGGCGATGCTGAAGCCTGCGACAGCCGAATCCGTCATGAAAAACGCACTCAGAGCACCCAACACAATTGCCGGGTTCCCTATAAAAGGTGAACTGAAACTACTCTCCGTCGAGAAGGCAAAAGCCATAGCTCAAGACATACTTAACTCTGCCCATTATGCCGACATTATGCAGCGATGCGTCAATGACTCACTAATTGGCATACGCTTTACCAAGGGCAACACAGTGGTGGAATTTGCCTATAGCCAGCCATGCCAACAGGCGTTTTGGGCGATGAACATCGACGGTAAGCTTAACTTTGCAAGCTCTGTATTGGGGCCTGATTACAGCAAGGCTATTATAGATTTGTTTTGAAATCCGGCTTCTCTGGCGCTACCGAAAACTATTTTTGATCCTGACTTGTTATAATTGGTTTTCGCACAGTCGGTGTTTTCAGTAGTATTTGCTGGGCCTTTCGACGCGCCTCATTTGCGTCTTTTGCTTCCTTCTTTCCCAGATTCATCATCTGCTCCATTTTCTTCATGCGCTATCTCCTCGTCTGTTTTCTTCAAGTGTTCAGGATTGCCGATAATAGTGGGCTCGTCCGGCATGTAAGTCGGCTTGTCTTTCAACGCCCGAATCAACCAATTTTAACCGAATTCTGGCCTTGTCTGTATAAGGCAAACTTTTTTGGATACTTTGCAGTGCGATCGCACGAAATTCTGAATATCGATGCTCAGCGTCCCTGTGAGTTAAGGGAATCTCTAAAAATTCGGAAATGTAGGGTGGATAAAGCGCAGCGTATCCACCAATCAGTATGATTTTTCTGGGTTCGCCGCTATCGCGCCTTAACCCAACCTACATAAAAACCCAATTTTTAGAGGTTCCCTTAATTGCATAGTCCATTCCTGATTAGGTGATTATCTGTAGTTGGTATTTCGTGTAACGGATGAGTATTTATTTAATGCGCTTCTCCGCCACTATCGTGTCGACAAACTTACTTTCCATCGCGCATATCTTCCGTACAGGGGTTGTACCTTTTATCCATAACCGGCCTATGTCCTGACGGGTCGATATGGACACAAATTCCTTGAGAGGAATTTTGAGATACGTTCCTTCGTCTTTTCTGTAAGCGATGCCACCTGCTTCAAGCGCACGCAGGGCACTTAGCCAGTGCCAATCGGTGCCATGTTCATTGCCCATATATGCATACCAAACGGGTAGCCTGAATAACCGCTCGAAGGCCAACACTTTCTTGATTTCTCTTTCCATATTCAAAGTGAAATAATCGTCATTACACAATTTGTAATTTTTAACATCGACAGCAATCAACCCTATCGATTCAAACAACACCAGGAAATCCGGACGTTTTACGAGCGCGCCAAACAATTTGGCATAGCTCTCGATATCCTGTTTGATGTAAATATAGCCGAGGCTATTGTTGTCTAACCATTCAGCAAAACGTGTCTCACCGCGTGCGCCTTTTTCTTCTTTGCTTTCCATGCGAGTATCTCCTTATTTGATGTGTTCATTTCATGCTCCAGAGCGCCTTGATTGGCACTGCGAATAAATCATCTGCGAAGCGTACAGCGCTCTCTCCATCGTACAGCACGACACCGGCAGTAAACCGTGTGCCGCTTGCATCCTTGAGTTTTCGCAACCCACGGAAATCCGATTCCACGACCGTCGCCGCTGCCTTGACCTCAACCCCCGCGATGTCCCGCCCTTCGCGCTCCAACACGATATCCACCTCGTAGCCATCTTTGTCACGGAAATGATGGAAACCGATGGCGCTCTCGTGCCAACTCGCCTGCCGCCGCAACTCCTGGAACACAAACGTTTCCAGCAACTGGCCGAGTAACGCGCGGTCCTTCGTCAGCGCCGCCGCATCCACGCCAAGCAGACTCGCTACAAGGCCCGTATCGCCCATGTGCAATTTTGGAGTCTTCACCAATCGACTCAGGCGGTTGCTGTGCCACGGCGGGAGTATCTCGATCAAAAATATGCGCTCCAGCAGCGTCACATAATCGCGAATGGTCGGACGACTCAACTGAAACGGCGCGGCCAGCTCGCTGACGTTAAGCAGCCGTGCTGACTGGCCCGCAGCGAGTTGCAGCAACCGTGGCAATGCATCCAATGCGCTGATGCGCGCCAGCTCCCGTACATCGCGTTGCACCAGTGTTTCAATGTAAGCGCGATACCAGTCACGCCGGCGACGGCCGGAGCCGCGCGCCAACGCTGCCGGATATCCACCTGCGACGATACGTTCCGCCAACTCCGTACCTAAGCGATCGTACTTCCGCGCCTTGAACCCACCCGAGAAAAGGACATCGAGAAAATGGGGCATGCCCCCCGCGACCTCACA
Organism: Gammaproteobacteria bacterium; assembly: GCA_031405715.1. Classification (GTDB taxonomy): domain Bacteria; phylum Pseudomonadota; class Gammaproteobacteria; order Acidiferrobacterales; family UBA6901; genus JANNJF01. Next base: position 4,035 of record JANNJF010000667.1, read on the forward strand.
CTGCGCCAGTGGGTGAAGCCGCAATAGCTCCATCCGCCCGGCAAGCGAATCCGACAATTTCGGCGCCAGCAGCACATTGGCCGAACCGGTCAGAATGAAACGCCCCGGCCGGCGATCGCGATCCACCGCCGCCTTCAGCGTGACGAACAGTTCCGGTACGCGCTGGACCTCGTCAAGAATAACCCTGTCCGGCAAATCCACAACGAAACCCACCGGATCCGCCTTCGCCGCCGCAAGTTGCACCTCATCGTCAAAGGTGATGTAGGCATATCCCTTGACGGTTTGCGCCAGCGTCGTCTTGCCGCACTGGCGGGGACCATGCACCAGAACGACCGGTGTATCTTTAAGCGCCTCGATCAACCTCGGGCGCAGAAAGCGGGTAATCAGGGGTTGGGTAGGCATGCGGCCAATTGTAACAAGAGCCGCCGGCAAATTGAAACCTTTTTATGCGTCCAATTGAAACCCTGAACACAGCGGGCGCGGGGCGAACGACTCCAGGGATGGAGGAGGAAGAGCGAAGCAGGATGCCCGAGCCAAGTACTGGCCGGCGCCAAACTTGGTGTCCTGGGCGCGGTTGCCGAACAGGGATGTCGAATGCCCAAAACACTCGCTATTCTCAGCTTGAATGTGTGGAAAAATTGAAAACCCGAATCAATGTG
>JANNJF010000668.1:0-1804 GCA_031405715.1 Gammaproteobacteria bacterium
GCTTGCTCCCGCTTGTTAATGTGTAGTGCCCTACCTAAGAGCCATATTTATGTGCAGTGCCCTGCCTAATAGCTATATAAAAAAAGCGGCGGCAAGCCGACGCAGGTCACAGGGGACGGCGCCTTACAAATAGAGCAAGAGCTTTGTAGGCTGGGCATCGCCCACCGGCAAAGGGCGATCGATACCCAGCGTGACCGTGCGGCTACGATTCTGTGCCCATATTCTTTTTCCTCGATCCTATGTCGCCTCTCGGTAGCGCGGACGTCTATACCGGGCTGTCCCAGCGGATATCTTGTTTTACGCTATACTTGGCGCTGCAAGAATACGATACCCCATTGCCCATAGCATGAATTCAGGATCTGGTCAGGTAAGATAAAATCACCGCTACACCTTTAGGATAGACCTATGGACCGCAGATTGTTCCTCGCACTAAGCCTGTTGCTGCCCGTCACTGGCGTTGCCGGTATTCGCGATTGGTTTCAGCCTGCGTCGGGCAGCGAATCTCAGGCTGCGGCGCTGCGCGAGCTGCTGTCTCAGGGCAGCGTCCAGGCGGTCACTTTGTTGGGCAGGACAGACGGCTACTTCGCCAACCCGCGGGTACGTATACCTCTGCCGGAGAACCTGCAGCGTATCGAGCGTTCCCTGCGTCGTCTCGGCCAGGGTGGGCTCGTCGATGAGTTTGTATTGAGCCTGAATCGCGCCGCCGAGACCGCCGCGCCCGAGGCCAAGGCGGTGTTTCTGGACGTGGTGCGCGGCCTCAGCCTGCGTGATGCGGTAGATATCGTGCGTGGACCGGACGATGCCGCCACCCGTTACCTGCGTAGCCATGCCGACACGACGCTGACCAGTCGTTTTCTCCCCATCGTGGCGCACGCCACCGAACAGGTGGGTGTTACGGCGCGCTACAAAAAACTCACACGTCGCGCTGCGTTTGCCGGAGGCGCGCTCGATCTGACGGGGCTCGATCTCGACAACTATGTCACGCAACGTGCCCTGGATGGTCTGTTCATACTCATTGCCGATGAGGAACAACGCATACGCCGCGACCCGGCGGCGCGCAGCACCGAGCTGTTAAGACGCGTATTTAAGTGAGAGGATTGAGGTACTGGCCGGATGATTAACGTGTGATGAGCAGAATGTCGGTACGGCGATTGAGTCGCCGTCCTTCAGTGCTGGTGTTGGCGGCGATGGGTTTATCCGGACCAAAGCCGATGGCCGTGATCAGATCGGCACTCAGACCGCCGTTATTGACGATGTAGGTCTTCACCGCGGCGGCGCGCTCTTGCGAAAGTACCTGATTCACCGCTGACGTACCCGTGGTATCGGTGTGACCTTCAACCACCATTTTGCTGGCGTTGATCACGCGGGACGCCTGCATGACCTTGGTCAGCAACGGGTAGTGTTCGGGTAGTATGTACGCATCGCCGACCGCGAAATTGAGTCCCTTAAGGCGGATCAGCACGTCATTTCCCTGACGGTAGACATCCGCCTCCGCACTACCGAACATCTGGTGTACCCGTTCGAAGCGTGCCGCCAGCTCTCTTTCCGTCTTGAGCTGTGCTGTGACCTGCTGTTCCTCGGCGCTGGTTTTGGCGATCTTCGTCTGGTATTCGGTTTCGCGCTTGAGCACGCCCAGCATTTCCTGGCGACGTTCTTCCTGCACACGGTTGAGCTCGGTGCTTAAGAAGGCCTGGTTGTCCATCAGGGCGCGGGCGCGTTGTTCGAGAGCTTCAAAACGCTGGGCCAAGGTCTGAACCGGTTTGGTCTCGTCGTCCGTGGTCACGATGGTGTCGATCTTGCCGAG
>JANNJF010000669.1:0-1926 GCA_031405715.1 Gammaproteobacteria bacterium
GCGAAGGCAGCGCCGAAGCAATGTCCAAGCCATCCGGATCGCGATTGGTCCACGAGGCGAGTGCTTCGCGGATTCGCGACTCGGCTTGACGGAGCGTGCGGCCGTACGTGTGGCACCCTTCGATGCCGTCCCAACGCCACAGCCACAGCAGATAAGACAGTGCCAGCAGCCCCAGCATACCGAGGGCAAGCGTCAACACCTGCGCCGACAGCAACGGCGAGAGCAGGCCGGCGATCAACGCATTGGACAAGGTCTGAGCGGAGCCCTGTACCGCCGCTGCCAAACCGCGGCGTTGCGGGTACTCGTCCAGGGCCAGCAGTGTCAGGCTGGGTGCCGCCAGGGACATGCCGGTGGCGTACAGCAGGATGGGCATGACCACGGTGAAGGTGTTCGGCGCAAACAGTACGGCCTGCAGCACGTTGAGCAGTGCGGCGCTGCCCAACAGGGCGTAGCCGAGGTTGATCGTCTGATGCGGCGCAAGCCGGCCGGCCACGCGCCCCGAGAGAAACGCGCCCAGCATGATGCCGGACACCACCGGCACGAAGAACCAGCCGAATTCGCCGGGGGCAAACTGCAACACATCAAACAGCAGCGCCGGCACCGAGGCGATGTACAGAAACAGGCCGCCAAAGTTCAGCGAGAGCAGCGCCACCAGGCGCAGGAAGCGGTGATTGCGCAGCACCTGGAGGTAGGCGCGCGCTAATGGCCGCGGGTGCACCGGCTGGCGACCGGACGCCGGTAGGGTCTCGGGCAGGTGCGCCCACGCCAGATACAGGATGCCGCAACTTAAGGCCGCCATAAACCAGAACACCGAGCGCCAGCCCCACCACTCGTGCAGCCAGCCGCCGATGATGGGTGCGATGGCCGGTGCAATCGCGAAGGTTATGGTCACGTTGGACATAAGCTTTTGCGCCGCCGCGCCGGCGTACACGTCGCGGATCATGGCGCGCCCAATGACCAGTCCGGCGCCGGCGGCCAGGCCCTGGCCGGCGCGCATGATAATGAGCCATTCGATATTCTTCGCCAGGGCGCAGCCGATAGAGGTGGCGATGTAGGCCAGTAACGCCCCGATGATCACCGGTTTGCGGCCGCAGGCGTCGGACAATGGGCCGTGCGCCAGCATCATGATGCCGAACGCCAAGAGGTAGATGCTCAGGGTCTGCTGCATCTGCAACGCGTTGGCGTGCAGCGCACCGGTGATGTCCGGGAACGACGGCAGATAGGTGTCGATGCTGAAGGGCGCCAGGGTCGACAGCAGGGCGATAATCAGGGCGAAACGCCAGATCTTGATGGGATGGGGGTGGCCGGCGTGCGGCGCAGTGGTGGTGGGCATGGCCGGGCATTATCGACCAATGCCGCGCCCATGGCCAGGGGTCAGCGGTTCAGCAGCCCCAGGGACAAGGACGGCCAGTAGGTGATGATGAGCACCGCCAGCAGCAGCAAAAAGAGAAAAGGCAGGGTCGAACGGAAGATCTCCACCACCGGTCTGTCGAAGCGGATGCTGGCAATGAATAAATTCATGCCCACCGGCGGCGTGAGGTAACCCACCTGCATGTTGGCGAGGAAGATGATGCCGAGGTGCACCGGGTGGATGCCATAGCCGATGGCGATGGGCAGCAGCAACGGCACCATGAGGATGAGTGCCGAGAAGATGTCCAGCATCATGCCGAGCACCAGCAGAAACAGGTTCAGCAGCATCAGGAAGGTGAACTTGTCGTCCACGTGCGACCTGACGAAGCTGAACAGTTGCGCCGGCACGTCCGCGTCCACCAGGTAGTTGGTGGACGCCAGGGATACGCCCAGGATCACCAGGATACTGCCGACCAGTACCATGGAGTGGCGCATGATGCCCGGCAGCTGGCTGATGCGGATTTCGCGATAGACGAACACCTCAACGATCAGCACGTACATGGCGGTGACCGCCGC
>JANNJF010000670.1:0-9833 GCA_031405715.1 Gammaproteobacteria bacterium
AAGCGGCGGCGAGCCGCCGCACTCCGGGTGGCAGCACTACCCGCGCGGATGATGCTTGGCGTGCAGACTCTTGAGGCGTTCGCGCGCCACCTGGGTGTATATCTGGGTAGTGGATAAATCCGCATGCCCGAGCAGCATCTGCACCACGCGCAGGTCGGCGCCGTGATTGAGCAGGTGCGTGGCGAAGGCGTGACGCAAGGTATGCGGCGAGAGATTTTTCTCGATGCCGGCAGTTTGAGCGTGACGCTTGATGTTGTACCAAAATGCCTGGCGTGTCATACCGCCGCCGCGCGCCGTGGGAAACACGGCATCGCTCACTTTCTGGTGCAGCAGCTGCGCGCGCCCTTCGGCGAGATAGGTACCGAGCCACGCCAGCGCCTCCTCCCCCAGGGGCACCAGACGCTCCTTGCTGCCCTTGCCCATGACACGCACCACGCCCTGGCCGATACTGATCTGCGTCAGGGTCAAGCCCACGAGCTCCGACACGCGCAGTCCGGTGGCGTATAACGTTTCCAGCATGGCGCGGTCGCGCAGACCGAGGGGTGTTGCAACATCCGGCGCGTTCAACAGACTCTCCACCTGCGCTTCCGTCAGCGATTTTGGCAGGGAGCGACCCAGCTTGGGGGAATCCACCTCTGCGGTCGGATCGTCCTTCACCACCCCTTCCCGCATCAGATAGCGGTAAAACCGCCGCACACTGGATAACATGCGCGCCGTGGTGCGCGGGCGGGCGCCGGCGTTGACCGAGATGGCGAGATAATCCAGCAGATCGTGGCGCTGCGCCGCCTGTAATCCTGTGGCAGAGCCGGCCAGCCACAGCGCATAGGCCTGCATATCGCTGCGGTAGGCGGACAGCGTATTGGCGCTCAAACCCGCCTCCATCCACATGGCATCGAGGAAGCGCTCGATCAGCGCCTGATCCCGGTTGGTAACGGTGTCAGGCGCCTTCATGCCGCAGCAGCCATTGTTTGATATCCGTGGCATGGGCCACGCGGCCGCCGGTAAAACCACCGAGGCCGTTGCGCGCCACAACACGATGGCAGGGCACGATGATCGGCACCGGGTTGGCACCGCAGGCACCGCCGACGGCGCGCGCACCGCTATTGATTCGGCGCGCCACGTCGCCGTAACACAACACCTCGCCCACCGGAATAGTCTGCAACACACGCCAGACACGCCGTTGATGGGACGTACCCGTCAACACCAGCGGCAGATCGAACCGCCAGGTGGCGTCACGGAAATAAGCGGCCAGCTGATGCACCGTCGCGCGCGCCAGCGGTGTTGTCGCTGGCCGCGCCACCACTCGCGGATTGAGAAAATCGATACAGCGCACGGCACTGTCGGCAACGATACCGAGCATGCCGCAAGGAGACGCCACTATGGCGTGGTAGTTTTCTTTTCGATCAACCATAGCTTCTGGATGTTGCGCTCGAGCAGGACACGGCGTTTGGGATCCTCGGTGAATTTGAGCAGCCCGCTATACACATCGCGTGCATCCGCGGTGAGTCCGGCCTTGGCCAGGGACTCGGCCGCGTGAAAGCGTGCGCTCTGTCCCCACATGTCACCGCCATAGGGGTTGCCGAAGGTGGCGGAGCGCAGGTAGAGCTCCGCCGCCTCGGCGTGCTCCCCCAAGGCGACCCGGGACTCCGCCATCCAGTACAGGATCTCGCGCTGCATGCGCACGTTATCGACAAGATAGAATAACGAATCCAGTAGTGTCAGGACATCCTGGTGACGACCGACCAGCTGCAGATCGAACATCACTTGCAGATAGCGTTCGGCAAAATCCTCGTCGAAGGCCGAAATGTCGCACAACAGATCGCGCAGCAAGGACTGGGCGGCGGCGTAGTCTCCGGCATAAATCAGTATACGCGCGCGGCGCAAGTTCCAATGGCTGGCCCCCTGACCTTGCGGGGCCGCCTGCAGCCCCTGCATCAACTTGACGGCAAAGTCGATGTCGTACTCCCCCAAGGCGGCATCCAGCAAATGATAACGTATGGTTGCGGGTATCGCCTCGAGTGTCGTATAGCGTGAGGAGCCGGTGTATAGGCGGCGCAGCACCTTATCCCGTCCGTCTTCGCCGAGGGAATCCGCCAGACGCTGATGGGCGAGGGCGCGCGTGGCAGCGGACTTGGCACGACGGCTGAGGTAGGCGTAAAACGCGCGCGCGCTGGCGGCATCGTCACGTTTGTACGACTCGGCCTTTTTCAACCAGGCCGCGTCTTTGCCGACCGGCAGGTGCGCGGCCTGGCCCGCGCCTTCCGCCAGCCGGTCATAGGCCTGCCACAGATCATCGGCGCGCACGCTGAAAAGTTTATCGTCCGCATCCGAGTCCTTTTGCAGCGTGAGTGCACGCTCGATGGCGGTACTACGCTGCAACCGTTCGTTCGTGCGCAACGCGGCCGCGGCCACCAATACCCACGCTCGATAATTGAGTTGTGGCTTGTTGCGGGTTTCGTAAGCCAGCTTCTGTGCCTGTGTCAGCAGGTTGGGCGCCGCATAGGCACGACTCTGGATGGCGGCCAGCAAGGCGAGCAAGCGGCCCTCATGAGTGTGCACCCCCGCCAATATCTCCATGGCATTGCGCGGCTGATTACTACGCAGCAGGATGGTGGCGTGCAGCTCCTGCCAGCTGTCGCTGCGCGCCTGGTAATCCTGCTTATAACGCAGGACTGCGTTCTGGGCGTCGGCCAGATTGTCATCCACCAGATAGCTGCGGATCACCAACTGTCGTGCCTCCGCCATGGCCGCCGGTGTGGCGTCCGTCTGCCATAACACCTCGCGCAGGAAACGCCGCGCACCCTCGCCGTCCCCCGCCGACAACCTGGCCCAGGCCCCCTGGGTCAGTGCCCAACGACGAAAATCATCCGGCAGACCCGGCGGCAGGGCGGCGACCCGTTGCCCCAACCCATCCCAGTCGCTGCGTGCGAAGTACACCGCATAGCGTTGCCTCTCCCAGGCCATCCACGACTCCGTTTGACGGGTTGTCGGCTGGCTGCGTTCCACCAGGGACTGAGCCAGGCCCACGGCGCCACCCTTGATCAACGCAGGAATACGTTCGAGGTCGGAGGCCTGCGCACCGGCGGCAAGCATGCAGAGGGTACAGACTAAGACGCGCACAAGGCGCAAAGAGGGGGCTGTCATGTCAGAAACCATCGGGGCGTGCGGCGCTAAGGAACCTCTGAACAAGTGGCAATAACTATCAGGCTACGTTCCCTCTCCCCCAGGGAGAGGGACAGGGTGAGGGGAAATCGCTGATTATCCCCCTCACCCTAACCCTCTCCCCCCGAAGTGCGCGGGGGAGAGGGGACAGTGTTCAGAGGTTCCCTAAGGACCTGCACGCGCCCGCCGCAAAAATAAAAACGGACGTCCGGGTCGACCGTGACGCCCGTTCGCGCACTATGCCGGAACACCATTTCCGGTGAGTCGCCGGCCGGGGAGCCTAGTGCGGACATGCGCCGCGCGGAGCAAGTTGACAAGGTCCCCGCAGGGGACCTTGTCAACAATGTCTTTAGACCTTTTCGGTAATACGCGCAGCCTTGCCCGAGAGATCGCGCAGATAATAGAGCTTGGCGCGACGCACCACGCCCTTGCGCTTTACTTCGATCTTGGCGATCTGCGGGCTGTAGAGCGGGAATACCCGTTCCACGCCTTCGCCGTAAGACACCTTGCGCACGGTAAAGGAGGAATTCACGCCGCGGTTGCGGCGCGCGATGCACACGCCCTCGAACGCCTGCAGACGCTCGCGATCGCCTTCCTTCACCTTCACGTGCACGACAACGGTGTCGCCCGGGACAAAATCCGGGAATTCCTTGCCGGCGGTTTGTTCTGCTTCAAGTGCCTGTATGATCTTGCTCATGGTATAGCTCCGTGTCTCGCTATGTTAGCTTTGCTCGTTGTATTCCCGCCGGAACGCGTCCAGTAGGTCTTGCTGCTCTTTGTTCAACTGCATCTTCTCCAGCAGGTCCGGGCGTTTCAGCCAGGTCTGCCCCAGCGCCTGCTGCAACCGCCAGCGCCGTATGTGCTCGTGGTTGCCGGACAACAGCACCGCCGGCACCGTGCCGCCCGCGTACACCTCGGGCCGCGTGTAATGGCCGCAATCCAGCAGGCCATGTACAAATGAATCCTGTTGCGCCGAGTCCTCGTGTCCCAGGACCCCGGGTAACAAACGCGCCACCGCGTCGATCATCACCATGGCCGGTAGTTCACCGCCGGACAGGACGTAATCGCCGATGGACCACTCCTCGTCCACCTCCGCCGCCAGCAGGCGCTCGTCCACGCCTTCGTAGCGACCGGCGAGCAGGATCAATCCGCTGCGCGCCGCCAAGGCCGTGACCGCCGCCTGATCCAGGCGCCGCCCCTGGGGCGACAGGTAGATCACGCGCACCTCGGTTGCCTGCGCGGCGCGCGCCGCGTTGATCGCGGCGGCGAGCGGCTCGGCCATCATCACCATGCCGGGGCCGCCGCCGTAGGGCCGGTCGTCCACGGTACGCCGGGCGTCCGTGGCAAAATCCCGCGGGTTACGCACGCGCAACTGCAACAGCCCTTTTTCGATCGCCCGTCCCGTCACGCCGTAGGCGCTGATCGCCTCGAACATCGGCGGGAAGATGCTGATGACATCAATCTGCATCAGCCACCTCGGCCCGGTTAAAAATCCGTATCCCAGTCCACCTGCACGGTGCCGGCATCCAGATCAATGTTCTGCACCACGTCCGGCAGATAAGGGATCAGATACTCCCGCTCACCCACCCCCACCAGCACGTCGTTCGAGCCAGTCTCAAAGAGGTGACTCACCCTGCCCACTTCAACACCCTGCAGGTTGGTCACCCGGAGTCCTTCCAGCTGCGACCAGTAATACTCACCCTTCTTCAGGCGCGGCAACTGCGCCCGCGCTATGGCGATATCCGCGCCCACCAGGGCCGTTGCCTGATCCCGGTCGTCGTAACCCTTGAGGTGTACGACGATGCCGCGACCTTGGGGCCGACCCTCCTGGACCTCGATCTCGCGCCAGGCGCCAGTGAGGCGCAGGCGCCAATGATCGTACTCCAGGATGTCCAGGTGATTGCGCGTATACGAATGCACCTTTACCCAGCCGCGCACACCGTGTAGACCCGTGACGCGACCCATGATCACCAGACCCTCGGACTCCGCACTTTCCTCGGAGGACACGTCAGGATCTGTCATGGGAATACCAACAAAAAAACCTTAGGCTGCGACAGCGACCTTATGCTTCCTGACCAGATCGGCAACACGGTCTGAGGCCTGGGCACCCTGGCTGATCCAGTACTGATAACGTTCCATATCCACGCGCAGCTTTTCTTCCGTGCTGGTGGCCATGGGATTGAAAAAACCGATGCGTTCGATGTTGTTGCCCGTGGGGGCACGGCGGCGATCTGCGACGATGATGGCGTAGAAAGGACGCTTGTTGGCGCCACCACGCGCCAGACGTATGGTAACCATGTAATATTCCTCTTCAGCAAGTTAAGTTACTACACCCCACCACCAAGGAATCCGGGGGCCGGGGCGCGAAAAGAGGCGAATTCTATCCCGTCTACCGGGGGAAAGGAAGGGTAAACGATGAAAAAACCGCGGGTTAGGGCGCGCGGCCCGGCCCGTTTACCGCCGGGGGCTGGGTGATCTGACGCAGAAAGGCCGGATAGGGTTGCGTGGCCCAGTCCCGCCCTCCCAGGGCCAGATAACGCTGGCGGCCGTCCGGATCGATCAGGAAACTCGATGGCAGCCCCCGCGGCTGCCATTGTTCCGTGACTTTACCGTCCCGGTCCATGAGGGTATCCAGGTCCGGGGCCACCAGTCCGAGGAAGGCAAAGACCTCGTCATCGGTCTCGGCGGTGTTGACCAGCAGTATGCGCAGGCGCTGGGTTGGCAGCAGCTTGACCAGACTCTGCAGGGTCGGCATTTCCTTACGGCAGGGCCCACACCAGGTGGCCCAGAAATGGACCATCACCCACTGGCCACGTAGATCCCGCAGGTCCGTGACCTTGCCCTCCATGTTGCTCAGGCGCAAGGCCGGCGCCGGAGCGCCGTCCCGCGCCATCAGCCCCGGGGGGACCTCGGCGGCCGTGGCCGTGAACACGCACAAGGCGCACAACCCTAGTAGCAGGCGTTTTATGGCTCACTCTCCCGGGTCTTGTCCGTGGACTGGGCATGACAGATCAAGCCCTCGATACGCCCGACGATCTCCGGACCTTTTTTGTCCGGGCCGGTGGCAAAATGCGCTTCCAGGGTGAAGGCGCCGGTGGGCGGCACCAGCGTAATATTGCCACCCACCGGCTCTCCCGGCTGCAGGTCGCGGCTTTCCGGCAATTGGGTCCAGCCGAAGGTCGCGCGATGGGCGGCTGGGGCCTGCATCGTTTCCCAGACGCGGTTCCAAAAATCCCGGCCCAGACGATTCAGGCTGTTGCCCTCGGCATCCAGCAGGCGCCAACGGGACGGCTCCAGCCACACGACGTCCTGGCGGGTATGGCGCATGCTGACCGTGAGAAAACACACATGGGAAATGGGCTCCAGCATGGCAGCGGGAAATCCGCGCCCGGTGTAAAACGCCACCATCTGATCCGGCGTGCGTGTCTGCGCGTGCAGCACCAGACCCTGGCCCGAGTAAACGTTGCGTGCCGCAGGGGGCTGCTCCGCTGCACGCACCACCGTCGCGAGGCACATCAGCAACATCACTCGCCCGACTTGCGGCAACCACGGCATCATCGATGGACCCACCCTATTGTTTATCTTCTGTCCACCATCCTAACGGATGTGGCCCACGGGTTCCAATGCGGGGTTTGACATCACCCGACCAGGGTGCAGTAATAGCCGACGTGCGCCGCCACCCAGCCCCATCCACCTAAAGGAGATCGCCCATGACCCGCTGCCTGCAACCAACCAACCGCTGTCACACTGGCCGCCCTGGCGCTGCTGCTGACCACGGGCGCGGTCCACGCCGCCGAACTCGGCGGCGTGCAAATGGCAGACAGCACTGCGGTAGGCAGCGAACGTCTGACCCTCAACGGCATGGCGATACGCGATAAATTCTTCATCAAGGTTTACGTCGGCGGTCTGTACCTGCCCAAGCGCACGAACAACGCGGAGGAGATCGTCCGTTCAGACACACCCAAGGCCCTGGTGATGCAGTTTGTACGCGACGTCAAACGCGACAAACTCGTGCAGGCCTATAACGAGGCCTTCGCCAGCAACGCCGCCGACCTGGCGACGCGGCAAAAGGCCCATGTGGAACGTTTTTTTGCCTTTCTCACCGACGTCAAGCAAGGCGATCGTATCGGCTTCGCCTATGAACCGGGCAAGGGCTCGCGCTTCACGTTCAATGGTACTGAGAAATTGGTCATCGACGGCAAGGAGTTCGCCGATCTGTTCCTGCTGGTGTATATCGGCCCGCACCCGCCCACGGCGGACGTGAAGCGGGGGCTGCTGGGCCAGTGAGCGCCGCCTCGCGCTGAGAATTCAATCATCATCGACATCCAGGCCCAGCATTCATGAAAGCAAAAATCGGCATCGTCACCACCTCCGACCGCGCCAGCGCCGGCGTCTACGAAGACCTTTCCGGCGCGGCGATCATCGCTACCCTCAAGGCCTATCTGCAGTCCGAGTGGGAACCGGTGTATCGACTCATCCCGGACGACCAGGCGACCATCGAAAGCACACTCAAGAATCTGGCGGACCAGGAGCACTGCTGTCTCATCGTCACCACCGGCGGTACTGGACCCGCGACGCGCGACGTCACCCCCGAAGCAACGGAGAACGTGTGCAACAAGATGCTGCCGGGCTTCGGTGAACTCATGCGTCAGGTGAGCCTGAAATATGTACCGACCGCGATTCTGTCGCGCCAGACCGCGGGCATCCGCGGGGCATCCCTCATCATCAACCTGCCGGGCAAGCCCAAGTCCATCCGCGAGTGCCTGGACGCGGTGTTCCCCGCCGTGCCCTACTGTATCGATCTGATGGAGGGGCCTTATCTGGAATGCAACGCAGCGGTCATGCAGGCGTTCCGACCAAAGGCGAAGTAGTGTTGTTCCTATCCAAAGCCGCAGACGCATCAGCAAATTGACGCTTGGTCGGGCCATTGGTCGTGGCGCTGGCGGCGGTACAGGGACTTGATGCACACTATGCATACAGAAGCCGTTTAGGCCTCACCGAGGTGATCGCATGCAAGCAACAGCGCGTACCAATCGTTTTACAACAAACCTGACCCGGGCGTTAGTCCATGCGCTGTTCGGCCTCGTTCTGCTCACCAGTTGCAACAGCGGCAGCAATACCTCAACGACCGGGACATTTGCCCCCATCATCACACCACCCGCCGGGGGTGGCGGTCCGATATCTTCCGGCGGCGGGGCCACGCCGATCCGCATTGGTTATCAACGCAGCGCGAGCTACACCCTCTCCGCGCCGCAAGTCGCGCTCAATGACAACGACATCGCGCTGGTGGCGTGGCAGGAAGAGTATCTGTCGGGCAGCAGTGTATGGGTTAATCTGCTTACCGGCGGCAACTGGGATACGGCCATGGCCATCGATACCCAAGACGCTCTCGACCCGCAGGTGGCGGTTGCTCCCAATGGAAACGCCGTCGTGGTCTGGACCAAGAAAGTATTTGATGTTAACCATTTAGCCATAGTCAGCAATACGGTATGGGCACGACGCTATGTCGATGGGACATGGTCACCGGCGACACGCATCAGCGCCGCGCCGGTCAGCGATAATACTTTTTATGCCTTTTCGCCCGCCGTCGCCACCGATCTCAATAGCAATATCCTGGTCGTTTGGACCCAGGACGACCCGGACACGGCTGCCCGCAGCATCTGGTCGGCGCGCCACAACGGCAATAGCTGGGGCGCGCCACTACGCTTGAGCAACGGTACACGCAACACGTATGATGATGCACGCGTGGCTGTGGACGCCACGGGAAACTTTATCGCCGTCTGGACTCAGGACACCAATCTCCACGTTTCGGGCAATCCCGCGGGTGATGTCATCCCCAATGTCTGGGCGCGGCGCTACAACGCGAGCGGCGCGGGCACCTGGGAAACCGCCGCGATGATCGGCGACGCCGGCCTCGCCACCAACGACGGCGCTTCCAGGCCGCGCATTGCCATGAATAGTGGCGGCGATGCAGCCGTGGCATGGGAACAGAGAAAAGGCGGGGTCGTGTCCATCGCCACCAATCTATATCGCGCCGCTATATGGGGCACGACACCGGTGGTCGTCGATACCGCCACGGCGCCGGCTTCCTGGCCGGCGATCGCCCTGGACAACGCCGGCAAAGCCCTCGCGGTATGGCAGCAGTCAGATGGCACGGCGGACAACGGCTGGGCCAGCCGCTATGACGGCGCCGGTTGGGGAACCCCGGAGCGGCTTGCATCCCTGGGAATCGGCGTGTCAAACCTGCGTATCGACATGGACGCCGCCGGCACTGCCCTCGCCCTCTGGCAGGAGAACTCTATCTCCCTGAACCCGGCGATCAAGGCGCGACGCTATCTACCGGCTTCCGGTTGGGCGAGTGCAACCAGCGTAAACATTACGGGCCAAGACCCTGCATTGGATCTCAATAGCGACGGGAAGGCCTTGGTAGTGGCAAAGCGAGCCGTGAGCAACGGCTTCAGCTTACTGACTGCGCCGTGGGCCCTGCTCTATCAACCGTGAAGGTAAAACGGAACTGTCCGCCGCCGGCCATGGCGTCACCAGCCGGAGTGAGGTACATCGCTGCGCGATCCTGCGCAGCGCCTGGATGAATCCAACAAGCAACCCACATAACATGGGCAGTCTCTCCATCATTGCCAAGCAGACATGCGTAGCGCTCGACTCGATCCGGG
>JANNJF010000671.1:0-7117 GCA_031405715.1 Gammaproteobacteria bacterium
CACCCAATTCAACTCGGCCGTGGTATTCCCAAAAACGATTGTGCCAAGGCTTAGGGGATTGCCGCGTCGCTGCGCTCCTCGTGATGACAGGCGGGGGTGGCTCAGGCCCCCCGTCCATGGCCGCCGACGCACATATCGCCGCATACGTTCTAAATAGAAAGGTGCAGAACATTGGTTCCTACTTCACTTTCAAATTCCTATTTCACTTCCCTATGTCCATCACTTTGAGAATCCGACAGGTACGATCGGGTGTTGAAGCGGGAAACACAGCATGGGCGACGCACATCTTGTCATCATGAAATAGGAAGTTATACTCGCAGCAGCGCGTGACTTAAGTAAGACATGCAGAAGCATTATACCCCCAGGAGGAATACCGTGACCTGCCGATCCGTCATGATCACCTCACCGGTGGCGGTGCGCGCCGATACCTCCGTCGCCGCGGCCATCGATCTCATGTTCCAGCATCGCATCCGCACGCTGCCGGTAGTGGATGCGCAGGACGTATATCAGGGCCTGTTCGGTATCCAGTTTCTTCTCAAGGAGTTGTTGCCCAAGGCCGCCACATTGAACCATGAGCGGGGTTTGAGCGACCTGGCCTTCATGCACGATAGCCTCGACGACGTACGCAGCACGCTCAAAGAACGCCTGGCGTCGCTCTATCCGAAGACGGTGGGCACCGCCGTGCACCGCGAAATCGCCCCCCTGTCCGCGGACGACAGCATCCTGGAGGCCATGCTGCGCGTGTACCAAGCAGGCTTCAGCCTCCCGGTGGTGGACAAAAAACAAAGAAGCTCGTGGGCATCGTCAGCCACTGGAGTATCCTGGCGAAATTGACAGAGCGCACTTCCTGATATGCACGGCGAAACAGCAGTCTGGGTTCCCCAGGCGATTTTTGGCGGTGACCCTTTCTGGATATCCCTGGCCTTTTTTGCCCTCACCTATATCGCCATCATCACCGAGCGGTTGAACCGCTCCATCATCGCCTTGATCGGCGCTTGCCTGATGATCTTCGCCGGCGTGCTCAACCAGCAGGCGGCGCTGCGCGGCGTGGACTTCAATACCCTGGGGTTGCTCACCGGCATGATGGTGATCGTCGCTGTCACGCGCAAGTGCGGCGTGTTCCAGTACGTGGCCGTCTGGTCGGCAAAAAAGGTGCAGGCCAACCCGTGGGGCATCCTGGTGATGCTGTCCATCATGACCGCGGTGTTCTCGGCGCTGCTCGACAACGTCACCACAGTGCTGCTGGTGGCGCCCGTCACCCTGCTCATCACCGAAGAGCTGAATATAAAACCCTATCCGTTTTTGTTTGCCGAGATCTTCGCCTCCAACATCGGTGGCACCGCCACCCTCATCGGCGACCCGCCGAATATCATGATCGGCTCGGCCACCGGCCTCACCTTCAACCAGTTCCTGCTGAATCTGGCGCCCATCACGCCGCTGATCCTCGGCATGACCATGGTGGTGATCTATGTCATCTGGGGCCGCAACATGCATGCCGAACCGGCGGCACGTGAACGCGTCATGCGGTTTGACGAGCGCGAGGCCATCACCGATGTGCGCCTGCTGAAACAGTCGATGTTTGTGCTGTCCCTGGTGATACTGGGTTTCGTGATGGCGCATCCGTTGCATCTGGAACCGGCGACCATTGCCATGACCGGCGCCGCCCTGCTGTTTTGTTGGACAATTTTCCGCGTCACGCCGAGGCGCAGTCGGAACACGTGCACAAGACCTTCGGCGAAGTGGAATGGGTCACGATCTTTTTCTTTCTCGGGCTGTTTATCGTGGTGCACGGCATCGAAACCGCCGGCGTGCTGACCTTGGTGGCCAACAAGGTGATCGTGCTGACCGGCGGCGATCTCGCGGTCACCACACAGGCGATCCTGTGGGTGTCCGCCGTGGCGTCGGCCATCGTGGATAACATCCCCTTCGTGGCCACCATGATCCCGCTGATCAAGTCCATGGCGCCGGTGTTCGGCGGCGAGGAACAACTCCTGCCGTTGTGGTGGGCTTTGGCGCTTGGCGCCTGCCTTGGCGGCAATGGCTCGCTCATCGGCGCCAGTGCCAACCTCATCGTGGCGGGCATCTCGGAGCGTGCGGGGCATCCGATACGCTTTATGGCCTTTACGATGCTGGCGTTTCCGTTGATGTTGATGAGTATTGGGGTCAGTAGCGTCTATATCTATTTTCGCTATCTTTGATCTTGGGGGTGGTTTCGCTGACTGGCGTGGAGGTCGTAGAGAGCGGCGGCAAGCCGCCGCTGCTAAGGTTTAGTACCCTACCTAAGAGCCATATAAAAAGCGGGAGCGAGCTCCCGCACTCCAAAGGCGAGCCTTGCCCCTCTGTAACTACTGGCGCGACACTTTGGAGTGCGGCGGCTTGCCGCCGCTTTATTACAACTCGGGAGCTCGCTCCCGCACTCCAAAGTGGGCGCTATCTCCAGTATCACTGCTCTAACTTACTCCAAATACATTTCCCGCCGGTCTTTTTGTCGATCTCCGCCAACCACGCCGCATGTTCCGCCTGCTCCTCCGCGCTGGCGCGAATAATATTCAAGGCGGGGCGGTTGGTGTCCAGCTTGCGTATCTCGGTCTGCACCGCGCTCTGTCGGTTGGCCTCCGCCGCATCCTGAAATAACGCGGTCTGTCCGCCGGTCATGGTGAGATACACATCCGCCAGAATCTCGGCGTCGAGTAACGCGCCGTGCAGGGTACGCTGGGAGTTGTCGATGCTGTAGCGTCGGCAGAGGGAGTTCAAATCGTTCTTCTGGCCGGGGTGCATGCTGCGCGCCAGCTTGAGGGTATCCAGCACGCCACAGCTGTCTTCAATCTTCTTCAGTGGTGAGCGCATCAACCGCAATTCGTTGTTGATGAAACCCACGTCGAACGGGGCGTTGTGAATCACCAGCTCCGCATCGCGCACGAAGGCGAGGAAATCCTCGGCGATGTCGGGAAACCGCAGTTTGTCCACCAGCATTTCGTTGGTGATACCGTGCACCTCGATGGCGCCGGCATCGATTTCCCGGTCGGGGTTGAGATACTGATGGAAGTGGTTGCCGGTCAGGCGCCGATTGATGAGCTCGACGGCACCGATTTCGATGATGCGGTGTCCCTGGGAAGGCTCCAGGCCGGTGGTTTCGGTATCGAGTATGATCTGGCGTGTCATGGGGTGGCCCCTTTAACTAATTGGTGGATTCGCTGCGCTTAATCCACCCTACATTACTATACAAAAGTTTGAAAAGTGTAAAAAGGGTAGGCTCTGTTTGTTGGGGTTCGCTGGGCTCACCCCAACCTACCACTGCGTGCGGCTAACGTAACTCATCTACGGCCTTATTGGCCAGCGCATCGGCGCGCTCGTTTTCCGCATGCCCGCTGTGCCCCTTGATCCATTTCCAGTGGATCTTGTGTTTGTGCGTGGCCTGCTCCAGGCGCTGCCACAGATCCTGATTCTTCACCGGTTTTTTGTCCGCGGTCTTCCAGCCACGACGCTTCCAGTTGTCGATCCACTCGGTGATGCCTTTGCGTACGTACTGGGAGTCGGTGGTCAGTGTCACGTCACACGGACGCTTGAGGGACTCCAGGGCCTGGATGGCGGCCATGAGTTCCATGCGATTGTTGGTGGTGGCGCGCTCCGCGCCGTAGAGTTCTTTTTCGGTTTCGTTGTAGCGCAGCAGCGCGCCCCAGCCACCGGGGCCTGGATTGCCACGGCAGGCGCCATCGGTGAAGACATGCACTTTCGTTGCACTCTCGGGCTTATTTTTGTCAATAGTCACCGGCGACCTCTGCTCGATTCTTCTGTCTTGGAAAACTGCGCCACCCTGCCCGCCGGCTGCACCAGCACATCACCCACTAACGGACGGGATCGCCATGTCGGGCGCAGGGGTGTCATGGCCACGACACGTTTTTGCGCCACCACAAAATACACCGCGCCCGCCATGGGCCACCAGCGATCGCCGATTTTATCCAGAAAATACAGACGATCCATCAACGCCTCGTTACCCAAGGGCGGGCGATAAAAAAGCATCTTGCCGTGCACCAGTTCAAAACCGAGCAACTTGAGCCAGTCCTTGACCCGCAGGAGTTGAATAAAGCGTCCAGACCAGGGCATGCGCCCGCGGCGCTTTAGCGCCAGATGCCACAAGCCCCACAGGCTGACGGGATTGAAGCCGAACAGAATCACGTAGCCTTGCGGTGTCAGCACACGCTGCACTTCCCGCAGCACCTGGTGCGGGTCGGTGGCAAACTCCAGGGTATGGGGCAGCAACGCCAGGTCCACACTGCGGGTATCAAACGGCAGCGCGTCCATGGCTGCATAGACCGCGCAGGTCTGGGACGGCGCCTCGAACGGTGGTAGGTCCACGATATAACGCTTCGGGGCAATGCACGCGTCCATGAGATCCATGCGGCCGACGTGCCCCAACTGCATCGCTACAGTGCCGTAGAGTTGCGGCAAGATGGCGCGTAGACGATTAGCCTCCAACACCTGCAGTGAGCGGCCCAGGGGCTGATCGAACCACGCACGCAAACGTGCGGGCTGATGGTCGTCACGCGTGGGCTGGGGAGTGGACATGCGGGCAAGGTTTGACTCGGTGGGTCGATGGTTTCAGACTCGCGCTCATGAATTCTGTTTTACACGTCTGCGCATTCGAGGACAACTATATCTGGTTGATCCGCAGCCGGTCAGTGCAGCATCCCCAGCGCGTGATCATCGTAGACCCGGGTGATGTGGAGCCGGTCCTGGCCGTCTTGGCACAGCAGCAACTCATCCCCGCCGCCATTCTTTGCACCCACCACCATCCCGATCACGTGGGCGGCGTGCCGGATCTCCTACGCCGCTACCCGATACCGGTCTTTGGCCCGGCACGGGAGAACATCGCCTCCGTTACCCAGCCTGTCGAGGACGGGGATAATATCCAGATTAAAGATATGGATATTAGCTTTCAAGTGCTGGCGATACCGGGACATACCCGCGGCCATGTCGCTTATTATGGTCATGGCCGCCTGTTCTGCGGCGATACCTTGTTCTCCGCGGGTTGTGGCCGCTTATTCGAAGGCACGGCCGCCGAGATGCACACATCGCTGAGCCGCCTCGCCGCCCTTCCCCCTGATACGGCGGTCTATTGTGGCCATGAATACACCCAGGCCAACCTGCGTTTTGCCCTGACGGTCGAGCCGGAGAACACCGATACCCTTGCGTACCGCGACCGGGTCGTGGCCCTGCGGCTAACGCGGACGCCGACGCTTCCCACCACCATCGGGCTGGAGCGGCGCATCAATCCCTTCCTGCGGGCGGACGAACCGACGGTGCGCGCCGCGGTGGAAGAGCACGCCCAACAGGATCTCAGTACGGAACTGGACGTCTTTGCCGCCCTGCGCCGATGGAAGGATCGCTTTAAATGATAAGTGGAAATCGTTGATTAATTTGGTGGACGATGCCTTAAATTGGTTGACGATCCGGCTTCTGACCCCTACCATTAAAAAATATGAATAAAACCAACGTTTCACGCCAGGCCCTGTTCAAACTTAGCCTGCTCGCCGCGCTGTTGTGCTCGGCTGGCTGCGCCACCGTTTCTCAGGATGTATCCACCCAGCAAGCCGACGAGTCGGCCAATCTCGATGCCCGTGTCGTCGTCGCCGAGAAGGAACCCGCTCTCAGCAGCGTCAAAACCGAGGCCATCACCCCCGCTGGGGCGACCAAATCACAGGCCGACACGGAGGCGCCCGCCGTGAAAATCGTGCAGACCGCCCCGGCCGCCACCGGCGACAACACCAATCTCTGGGAACGCATCCGTGCTGGGTACACCCTGCCCGCCCTCGACAGCCCCTATATCAAGCGCCACGAACAATGGTTTGCCAACAACCCGGTATACATGGAGAACATGATCAACCGGGCACAGCTCTACCTCTACTACATCGTGGAAGAGGTGGAGAAACGCGGCATGCCCATGGAGATTGCCCTCCTGCCGGCCATCGAAAGCGCCTATCAACCCCATGCCTACTCACGGGCACGTGCCGTGGGCTTGTGGCAATTCATCCCCTCCACCGGTCGACTCTACGGCCTGAATACCAACTGGTGGTATGACGGGCGACGTGACGTCATGGCCTCCACCCAGGCCGCGCTGGACTACCTGGAAAAGCTCAACAAGGATTTCAAGGGTGACTGGCAGCTGGCCTTGGCGGCGTACAACTGTGGCGAGGGCAAAGTCGCCCGACTCATGGCGCAGAACCGCCGCAAGGGACTGTCCACCGCCTATCAGGACCTGCCCCTACCGAAAGAGACCAAGCACTATGTGCCGAAGCTCATGGCGATGGTGAATATCATCAGCAACCCGGAAAAGTACGGCCTGAAAATCAGCCCCATTCCGAATGAGCCCTACTTCACCCAGATCGATATCGGCTCCCAGGTGGATCTCGGGGTGATCGCCAAGCTCGTCGACCTGCCGGTGGAGGATCTGTATAAAATCAATCCGGAATACGTCCGCTGGATCACCGACCCCAATGGGCCGCATCAGCTGCTCGTACCGGCGGGCAAGAAAGATGCGCTCCTGGCAGGACTCAGCAGCCTGCCGGAAGAGGCGCGCGTGCAGTGGCTGCACCACGAAGTCCGGCGCGGCGATACCATCAGCCAGGTCGCGCGACGTTATGGCGTCACCATCGAAGCCATCAAAAGTTCCAACCGCCTGAACACCGCGCTGATGCGCGTCGGGCAGGACCTGCTGATCCCCGTCTCCCACAGCAAGCTGGCCAGCGCCGCCCCCACGGCACCGCGCACACGCATCGATGGCGGCCCGAGGGGACAGGTACGTGTCACCTACCGGGTGCGATCGGGCGATACGCTGTGGAGCATTGCCCGCCGGTATAATGTCTATGTGCACCAGCTACGCCAGTGGAATCTTCTGGATGCCGGTCAGATCCTGAGGCTCGGGCAAAGAATCCAGGTCTGGACCCGGCCCTCACCGCGTGCCGAGATCGACAGTAACCCAACCGGCTAAATACCCACTGCCGTCACCTCACGAATCAAGCCCGCTAGGGCTTTTTTCTTGTCTGTATGCAAGGGAGTGCGGCGGCTCGCCGCCGCATTCCTTAATCAGCACTGCGTCTATTTGAGCGCGGGAGCAAGC
>JANNJF010000672.1:0-3704 GCA_031405715.1 Gammaproteobacteria bacterium
CATTTTTCGAGCCGAAAGTCGAAGGCCGGATTGGAGCTTGCCTTCACTTCAGCCGTTAAGCCGCTGGTGGCCGGCTTGGAATAACGCTCGGGAATAGGCGAGGGATTCTGCGGAATTGCCTTACCTGGGTTCTTCCCGGCGAGCGGGATTTCATCTGCGCGGGCATGCAGTTTCCACTGGTCAAAAAACGCCTCACGTTACGCGTCGCGGCGGTGGCCGCCTGGCTTGCACTGGGTAGCGTGCTTGGCTGGAACTTGCGCAGCTGGAACGCACCCGTGCCGGTCAATATGCTGGAGACCCAACTGGTCAGACCCGCCGCCTTCGCCCACGTCATCTACAGCGCCGAGGTGTTACACCCGGTGGAGGTCAAGGCGGATCAGGAGCAACACCTGACCCAGTGGTTGTCGAAACGGCTGCGCACGCCGATCAACGCGCCGGACCTCAGCCAGGGTGGTTATCGCCTGGTGGGCGGGCGTCTGCTGCCGTCTACGGACCGCATGGCGGCGCAGTTCATGTACGAGGACATCGGTGGCCGGCGCGTCACGCTCTACCTGCGGCGCGGTGCCTGGGACAACACCCTCACGGCATTTCGTTACAGCCGCAACGACAACGTGGGTGTGTTCTACTGGATAGACGGGGAATTGGGTTATGCGCTCTCGGGTGAACTGGACAAGGCGGAGTTGCTGAAGCTGGCGGTGATTATCCATCCGCAGATCAATCCGTAAAAGGACTCCGGGCCGAATGACACTTACTTAAGCGGTTTCATCACCAACGGGCGGGTTAGGCACGTCTTTTGTGCCGTAACCCGCCGGATGTGCCCGCGGGCAGACCGTAAAGAATGTCTTGTGTTGCTGTGCCACGCCTGGCGGGTTACGCAAACTACGCTCTTGTCCCCGCATGGGGGAACCCGCCCTACATGTTGGCTTAAGTAAGTGCCATTCGACTCCGGGCCTTTTACAGATACCTGCGTTTGAATATATTCCCTGGCGTACAATGATCAAGCTTACCGACGCCGCGCAGTCTGCGCGGCTTCCGGTGAAGTAATTTTCTTGCCCGCAACGTCACAATAGCTTTTCTCCAGTAGCGTGAATGATTGCAGCTGACGCGACCTTGGCGCCGCGCGCGCTACGCTCGTGGCTGGAAACGGTGCACTATCAGCCCGCGTCGGCTCGATAGGGTTTATATGTCTATCCTGATGGAGGAGCAAACATAGCAAAGACCTCTGCCCCAGTCATGTTCTTTGTCTTATTTGCGAAGGAATAGAATGCAGGTTTTTCCTCGATAAATATCTGATGATCTAAAACGGCTGTCTCGCAATGGTCGAACAAGCCAACGGGCACTATGTACTGATTTTTTTCCTTTAGCCTGTAAAATAAATGGGTTCCGCACTTGTTACAAAACCCGCGCTCGGCCCAATCGGACGAATCGAAGACGGATATACTTTCTTTACCCTCGAAGGAAACATCGCTGCCGCAATCCACCGCCAATAACGGCCCACCTGTCCATTTTCTGCACATGCCGCAATGGCACGCGCCTACATGTTTGCTCATCGTCTTTGCGGAAATATGAACAGCGCCACAAAGACAGCTTCCTTTTCCTTCATTTTCTTCATTAGTCGACATGTTTTTCTCCTGAAGTTGCTGTGACAGGAAACTACGCATACTGCAGGGCTGACCGGCGCGCCGATTTTGCCCTTTCAGTTAAGCGCCTAGTTCCACCTGGGCTTTAACTACCTATCTCAAAATGGTTTATTTTATTTTTAAACTTAAAAGCAACGCACTCAATGCACGAACCATGGTCTACCTTCCTGCTCTTTTCCTCCTTGATGCGTGAACAACGAAACCCGCTGCACTCAACTTGTTGCAAGCGGCGGCGACTAAGGTCGTCATTTTACAAACAGCCTACTGACAACGTAGTCAGGAGCGAGGGCCGCAGTGTCAGATCTTGCGATGCAACATCTGTATATACACAATCGAGTCGAATGTATTGATGTAATATCTGGCCCTGAATGCTCCACAACGCCTGTTTCTTTTCCTCTAGGCTAACCTGATCGCGGCCAGGCCGACGGCGAGGATCGCCGCCGTGGCAAGTGTGAGCCGCAGCCGCAGCGGCCGGCTGCCAAGCACCACGACCATGCCGCACTTCACCAGTGTGTTGCTGAGCGCCGCAAGCGCGATGGCGGCGGTGGCGGTGGCGAGGTCGCCGCTCTGGCGGGCGAACTCGGCCATCGACAGGGTGATGGCATCGACATCGGTGAGGCCGGCGATACCGGCTACCAGGTATAGGCCTTCCACCGGCGCGTAGCGTTCGGTGAGTTTCACCACCAGCAGCACCAGCGCGAACACCAGACCGAAGCGGGTGGCGGCCACGAGACTGAACGGGTTCTTCACCCGCACTTCGCTGTTGGCCTCGATCGGCCGCAGGCGGCGGGCACCGAGCCAGTAGAAAGCGCCGGCCAGCCCGGCCGTGGCCACGGCCATCGACGTGAACGGCATCAGCAGGTGAGCGGCCAGCGGCGGATAAACGATGGCGACCGTGATCAGCATGCGCACAAACATCACCATCCACGCGATCAGAATGCCGGCCGCGAGCGTATCGCCGGCCAGCGGGTCCGTGTCGCTTTGGCTCTGGCGCGCGAAACTCAGACTCACCGCGGTCGAGGACACCAGCCCACCGCTCAGACCGGTGATCGCCGTGCCGCGCGCCGTGCCCAGCCAGCGCACCGCCACGTAGCCGACCAGCGACAGCCCGGAAATCAGGATCACCAGCAGCCACAACTTGTACGGATTGAGCGCCTCCCACGGGTCGATCGGGCGCGCCGGCAGCAGCGGCAGCACGATGAAGGTGGCGATCAGCAGCTTGAGTGCGGCGTACAGATCGTCGGTACCGAGCTTCTGTACCAGTCCGTGCAGCGGCTGCTTGAAGGCCAGCACCGCCGACGTGAGGATCGCAAGCGCCACGGCCAGCCCGGCGTAGCCGTACATCACCGCGCCACCCAGCAGGCACACGGTAATGGCCGCGATCTCGGTGGTGAGGCCGAGTGAGTCGGCTCTCACCCGGCTTTCCAGGATGTAGGCGGTGACAACCGCCACTGCCACCGCCGCCAAAGTGGCGATGAACACCCATGGCGTACCAAGATGCTGCGACAGCCAGGCGCCGATGGCACCAGCCTGGGCGAACAGAATGAAGGTGCGCAGGCCGCCGAAGCTCTCCGGGTGCTCAGCGACCTTGTGCTTCTCGCGCTCGATGCCAACCAGCGCGCCGATCAGCAGGGCGATGAGGAAATTGCGGACAACGACGACATCTACTTCGGGCATGGGGCGGCACCTCACTCGCACCGGATTATCGGGGCATGCGGGCAACTGTGCCATGCGCCGCACCCGGCGACAAGCCGTTTAAAGGGATGGAGAAAATGACACTTACTTAAAGCCATGGGCACGGGGTGAGCTGGCGTCGGGCCAACCCACCGCAGGGTCCAGGATAGACGGCTCCATACAAAAAAATGAGGTAGATTTATTATCTGGGGAAATACGGTTCGGAATCTCCAATTAAATAAATATGTCCCGAATGGCACTTACTTAAGCGGTTTCATCGTCAACGTAGGGCGGGTTAGGCACGTCTTTTGTGCCGTAACCCGCCGGATGTGCCAGCGGGCAGACCGTAAAGAATGTCTTGTGTTGCTGCGCAACGCCTGGCGGGTTACG
>JANNJF010000673.1:0-1249 GCA_031405715.1 Gammaproteobacteria bacterium
GGAGCAACCCAAGAGCCTGCGTGGCAATGTCCCTCTTGATCAGGAGCAGGAGGCGCCGCAGCTCAAACAATGGCAGCGCGACCGCGACCCGATTCCGCGCGACTACGTGCAGCAGCCGCCGCTCATCCCGCACAGCATCGCCAGCTACCAGATCACACGCAACGCCAACAAGTGCCTGGACTGTCATAGCTGGTCGCGCTACAAGCAATTCGGCGCCACCAAGATCAGTCTGACGCATTTCAAGGATCGCGCCGGAACGGAACTGGCGGACGTGTCGGCACGCCGCTACTTCTGCACCACCTGCCATGTGCCGCAGGTGGATGCCAAGCCGCTGGTGGAAAATACCTTCAAGCCGATCAAGTCTGTCACGCAACAGTAATGAGACGCCCGGTCAGGCAGCCGCGACGCCGCCCCGGATGTCTCCGGGAACCGCAGTGACAACGACAACAACACACAGGTTATCTCCATGTTAAAAAATTCCAAGTTCGGCCGGTTAACTGCAACGATCTGGAAAGTGTTGCAACAGCCCAGCGCGCGTTACTCCCTGGGATCGTTGCTGTTGGTGGGATTCCTCACGGGCATTATTTTTTGGGGTGGATTCAATACCGCCATGGAGGCGACCAACACCGAGACGTTCTGCATCTCCTGTCACGAAATGAAGGATAACGTATATCAGGAATACCGTCGCACCATCCACTACAGCAATCGCACCGGCGTGCGCGCCACTTGCCCGGACTGTCACGTGCCGAAGGACTGGACCCACAAGCTGGTACGTAAGATACAGGCCAGCAACGAACTGTTGCACAAGGCCCTCGGCAGCATCAATACGCCCGAGAAGTTCAATGCCAAGCGTCTCGAGCTGGCCACGCATGTGTGGCAGTCCATGCAGGCCACCGACTCGCGGGAATGCCGTAACTGCCACGACTACTCGTCCATGGACTACAGCGTACAGGGACAGCGCGCCAGTCGCATACACCAGCAAGGCTTTGACAAGGGCGAGACCTGCATCGATTGCCATAAAGGCATCGCGCACTCTCTGCCACCTCAGTACAAAGTGCCGGATATTGTCGAGCCGCCGGCCTAGGGAACCTTACTGAACATGTAGTCCAGGGCGCGCCAGAGCAGTGGACGCAGCAGATCGATCGGTGGATCTACGAGCTCGAGCAGCAGCAGCGGCTCGACAAAAAAGAATAGTCGGCGAGCGGGAATTCGGGGCGGGGCTCGTGATGAATCAAACTGTCAACTCTTG
>JANNJF010000674.1:0-5201 GCA_031405715.1 Gammaproteobacteria bacterium
CAGCACCCGCATTGAGGATTTGCCAGATACAGTGATTAAAGATGCAGGCATTCAGGCTGTACTGGCTTTTTGCAAAAACGTTAACCACAAACAGTTCGAGGCTTTGCCCGCCTGGCCAGACATACTGGCCGCGAACCCGAACATGACCTTTCGTCTACATGGCGATGTGGAACTAGTCTGCCAGCGACCTGCGGTGGTGGCTGCCGACATACTGGTTAGCGACAATGAATCCGATACAGGTACATGCCTAGTGAGCGGAGGAGCGACCAGCATCGAACGCTTGCATCCTGCAATCAAAGGTGTTTGGGGCGCGCAAACCTCAGGCGCGAATATCGTCTCGTTTAACCTGGATGCTTTCAACTCTTACGGCAAAACACAAGGCGCGAATGCTCCGCTTGGAAAGCCCGCGGTCTTTGCCTACACCACCGCGCTCAACCATATGCTGGCGCGCGACTCCCGCCAGCGCATACAAGTGGGCGACGCCTCCACCGTATTCTGGGCAGAAGAAACTCACGACCTGGAAACCGCACTGCCCGATCTGTTCGGCGAACCACCCAAAGATGATCCGAATCAGGGCACAGATGCTTTAAAAGTGCTGTATCAATCCGTCCAGTCCGGCAAGTTCACGCATGGCAAATCTGACACGCTCTTCCACGTTTTGGGACTGGCGCCCAACGCTGCTCGCATCGCAATTCGCTTCTGGGAAACAGCCCCTGCGCATAAACTGGCTCGACGCATCGCCCGTCATTTCGACGACATCAAAATCGCGCGTGCGCCCCACGATCCTGAACACCTGTCCCTGTTCCGTCTGCTCACCGCCCTAGCCGTGCAAGGCAAGGCCGACAACATCCCACCCAACTTGGGTGGCGAGGTCATGCGTGCCATTTTGGAAGGATTGCCCTACCCAGCGCCGCTGTTGAACTTGGCGGTACAACGATGCAGGGCGGAGCAGAAGCCGACTTACGCACGCGCTGCTGTCATCAAAGCCTCACTGAATCGCTTGATTCGTCGCATCAACTCAACTGCATCCAGCCCCGAGAAGGAGTTTCAGATCATGCTCGACCCGACCAACGCCAATCCGGCCTACCGTCTGGGGCGGTTATTTGCCACCCTGGAAAAAGTACAGGAAGAGGCCAGCCCCGGTCTTAACGCTACGATCCGTGATCGCTACTACGGCGCCGCTTCCAGCACACCCGTCGCGGTATTCACCACGCTGCTGCGATTGAAGAATCATCACTTGGGAAAACTTTCCAAAGGCCGTTCCGTGCAGATGGAAAGGCTTATCGGAGAAATCATGGGCGAGTTGAATGACTTTCCACGCATTCTCGCCTTACCCGATCAAGGCCGCTTCGCCCTGGGCTATTACCACCAACGCCAAGCCTTCTTCACCAAACTCGACACTCAACCTACTGACAACCGAAAGGAACCCAAATGAGCCTGACCAATCGCTACGACTTTGTGTTGCTGTTCGACGTAAAAGACGGCAATCCCAACGGCGACCCGGATGCCGGTAATCTGCCGCGCATGGACGCAGAGACCGGCCATGGGCTGGTAACGGACGTTTCCCTCAAGCGCAAAGTGCGCAATTTTGTCGGCATGGCAAAGGGGGAACAGCCTCCTTACGAAATTTATGTGAAGGAAAAGGCCATCCTCAACAATCAGCACAAGCGCGCCTATGTGGGCATTGGGCGCGAAGACATGCTTGCGGGCGACGACAAAAAACGCAAGGGTGGCGATGCCGTGGACGATGCCCGCCAATGGATGTGCCGCAACTTTTTTGATGTGCGAACCTTTGGCGCAGTCATGTCCACTGGTATTAACTGCGGTCAGGTGCGTGGGCCGGTGCAACTGACCTTCGCCCGCTCCATCGACCCCGTTATCGCCCAGGAACATTCCATCACCCGCATGGCTGTTGCCACAGAAGCGGAAGCTGAAAAGCAGGAAGGCGACAACCGCACCATGGGCCGCAAACACACCGTCCCCTACGGCCTCTACATGGCGCACGGCTTTGTTTCCAGCTTCCTCGCCAAGCAAACCGGCTTTTCCGAAGATGATCTGGAACTATTCTGGCAAGCACTGGTGCAAATGTTCGAGCACGATCGCTCTGCAGCACGCGGCGAAATGGCCACGCGCGGGTTGTATGTGTTCAAGCACGATTCGGAGCTTGGCAATGCCCCCGCCCATGTGCTCTTTGAGCGTATCCGCCTAAAACTCAAAGACAGTGTGTCGGTGCCGCGCTCATTCGAGGATTACGAAGTCGCCGTAAATGAAGCGAACATGCCTACTGGCGTAACACTCACCCGCATGTGCTGACAATCATCCTACCGCCGCCCCACCCAATACCCCGGTCGGCGACTGTGATGGGCAACCGCAACAACACGAATTTCGTCGCCCTGAATACGATAGATCAGCGAATAAGGGAAATCATGAAGCGCCAGCATTCGCGTGTCGTGCGCGGCTTGTTCACCCATGGAAGGGTAATCGCACAACAAACCGAAGACCCGATCAAGTGTATTGGCAAGGTCTTCCGCAGCATCAAACGCGCCTTCAGCGATATACCAATCGGCAGCAGCACTGGCGTCGGCTCGCGCTTCGTCGCTAAGACTGACCCGCATTGGCTTTGGCGGCAGCTATTTTGGCGTGGAGCCTGGTCATAACTTCATCGGCGGGAATCCATTTTGTCAGTCCCGCATCCATGTCCGCCACACGGCGCGCGATTTCTTCGTCCCAGGCTTTCGCGATGGCCTCCGGTGAATCTTCCGGTTCGCCATCAAGGCTGACAATCAAGCGATGGATCAATTCGCCGCGTTCTTTCGGTGGCAGCAGCAACGCTTGCTCTTCAAGGTCTTTCAGTATTGCGCCCATGATGCCCTCCGCGATGAAATGTGCCGAAAGGATATGGTAGCACCGCCCACGTGGACGATACCAACCCCATTTCCATCTCCGCCCTCCAGCACTACGCCTACTGCCCGCGTCAGTGCGCGCTGATCCATGTCGAGCAGGCATTTGCGGACAACGTCCACACCGCACGCGGGCAGGCCGTGCACCGGCTGGTCGATACGCCGGGATATGAGATCAAAGCGGGCATCAAGGTTGAACGAGCGCTGCCGCTGTGGTCGGACCGGCTCGGCTTGATCGGCAAAGCCGACCTCGTGGAGTTTCATCCGAACGGCACGGTATTCCCCGTGGAGTTCAAGCATGGCCGGAAGCGGGAAAAAATCCATGACGACATCCAGTTGGCGGCGCAGGCCATGTGCCTTGAAGACATGCTGCATGTACCCGTGCCTTGCGGCGCCATCTACCATGCTTCCAGCCGACGGCGGCGCGAGGTTGCCATCACGCCCGACCTCAGAAAAACCGTCGAAGATATTGTCGCTGCGATACGGTTGATGATTGAACACCGCACATTGCCGCCGCCGGTGAATGATGAGCGTTGCCGCGAATGCTCGCTCAAGGATCTCTGCCAGCCCACAGTCTTCGCGGATGCCGCGCGGCTCAAGCGGATGCGGGACGAATTGTTTACCTCCGGAGATTGAATGCAGACCCTGCTCAACACGCTCTACGTCATGACGCCCAATGCCTACGCGCATCTGGAGAATGCCACTGTGCGCATCGATGTCGAACGGGAAAAACGGCTGCAAGTTCCTCTGCATCACCTGTCGAGCGTCGTCTGTTTCGGCAACATCATGGTCTCCCCCGCCCTGATGCACCGGCTCGCGGAGGAAGGCAAGAGCCTCGTACTGCTGGATGAACGCGGCCGCTTCAAGGCGCGATTGGAAGGCCCGGTCACAGGCAACATCCTCCTGCGACAGGCGCAACATCAGTGCGCCGCCAATCCCGGCTTCGCTTTGGGCTTTGCGCGCGCGTGTCTCGCCGGAAAATTGAAAAACAGCCGCCACGTGCTGCTGCGCGCCGCACGTGAAGCGAACGATTCCGCCGAAGAGCAGGCGCTGACGCGCGTTGCCGATGACCTTGCCGCAAGTCTCAGGGCTCTTTCGGCAGGCCTTGATTTGGATACACTGCGTGGCGTAGAAGGCGATGCCGCAAAAAAATACTTTTCGGCCATGAACCAAGTGCTCAAGCCGCAGATCAGGAGCGAGTTCGCCTTTACCGGTCGCACCCGGCGACCGCCGCTTGATCCGATCAATGCACTGTTGTCGTTCCTCTACTCAATGCTGATGAATGACTGCCGCTCGGCGTTGGAAAGCGTTGGCCTCGATCCGCAGCTTGGATTTCTGCATGTGGTGCGCCCGGGGCGTGCTGCGCTCGCCCTTGATCTGATGGAGGAATTTCGCCCTTATCTTGCAGATCGCCTGGCACTGACGTTGATCAACCGCAACCAGCTTTCACCCGGAGACTTTGACTACCGGGAAGGCGGCGCAGTCCTGTTGAACGAGCGTGGCAGAAAAACTGTAGTTGTCGCGTATCAGGAACGCAAACAGGAGGAACTGCAGCACCCCCTGCTGGACACCAAGACCTCCATCGGCTTGCTGCCACTGCTCCAGGCGCGCTTCATGGCACGCACCATGCGCAGCGAAATGGAAAGCTACCTGCCATTTGTGGTGCGATAACGCACCATGCTCATCATTGCCAGCTATGATGTCGCTACCGACACCCGCGCCGGCAGGCGCAGGCTGAGGCGCGTCGCCAAGGCTTGCGAAAGCATGGGCCAGCGCGTCCAGAAATCCGTGTTCGAATTCCAACTGGACGAAATGCAATTCGAACAACTCGAGCGCCGCCTGCTTGCCGAGATCGATGAAGCGGAAGACAGTCTGCGTTTTTACCGCATCACGGAGGCAGCACGCGTGCGGGTCAAGGAATATGGAAACATCAAAGCAAAAGACTTCGATGGCCCCCTGCTGGCGTAGCGCGAACGTACAGCGGCCCGATAGCTTCGGTAGTGTTCGCGATTATCATAAGTATTTGTTTTTATTCGATTATTTTACATTTACCCTGCAATGCCCAGCCTGTGCTCCCCGTGCATTTTCGAGGTTCGCGCACTACAATCAACTTTCTTTGGCGCATCAATCACATAGCGCGCCATCGTCGCGCCGGCACACGTGCCGGCGCGTGGATTGAAACATCGAACGCGACCTGTTGACCGGCGAAACCCGGCGTCGCGCCGGCACACGTGCCGGCGCGTGGATTGAAACAATTTACCGGCACGGTCTCACGCGCTGGATTTAGGTCGCGCCGGCACA
>JANNJF010000675.1:0-2179 GCA_031405715.1 Gammaproteobacteria bacterium
ATACTCGACGGCCTTCTGCTTCAGGACAGCATGGTGGTCGGCGCCCGGACGCACATGCGCCGCGAAGGCCCTGGCTTCGTCCAGGGCCATCTTCAGCACGAGATCCTCCGCCTTTCTCACTTCTACATAGAACACCGCGCCGCCGGCGAGCAATGACAACGCCACCCACGCGGCTGTCAGCCGCTTGATCGCGCGCCGATGAATCCCTCGGCCGGTCGGGTGCGCCACCGATACACGCCTCTCCATCAGTGCCCGGCTTCGCCCCGGCGCGCGCGCCGGTCGATGTCCGCCCAGGCGGCGTAAATCTCGTCCGGCCAGGTGGACTGGAACCAGGCGACCACCGCTTCCGTATCCGCCTCCGAGAGCCTGTCCTTCCACGCCGGCATGCTGCCGCCCAACTTGAGCGTTCCTTCCTGAATGGTCTGCTTGAGCTGTGCGGTCGGATGGTGCCAGGCGTGCGCGCTGCCATCGAGCGGCGGCGGCGGATACTTGCCGTCCGCCCCCGGCCGCTCCCAGCCGAATGCACCCTGGGCGCGGTTGCCATGACAACTGGCGCAATGCTGCTTGAACAACTGCCCGCCGCGCGCCACGACCGCCGGCTCGACGGCGAGACGTGCTACCGCCAGCTTCTCCGTACCCGGGCCGGCAGACGCCGGTTTGCCGGAGTCGCTGCACGCCGTGAGCAACACCCCAGGCAGCAACAGACAGACCGGCCAGTGAAACCGGTGGCTCTTGATTTTCCGCATCGCTTGTTCCTCCCCGGTTAATGCTTATGGGTGCTGTGATCGTCTGTCGAGGGGTTGACTGGCGCCGGACGGGCCGGCATCGCGCCCGAAGCATCCGCTGGCGACTGGCCGCCGTTATGGCCGGTTTCGTGGCCGGCATCGCCGGTGCGCATGTTCGGCAACGACATCACCCCCAGCCCATGGCGAAATACCAACTCCGCGCCGTGCCATGCCGTGCTCGCCAACAGGATACCGCTGGCCGCCAACACCGCCAGAAATACCGCGCCGACGGCGCCTTTCGACGGCTCGCGATTCGCCAACCGGCCCCACAACGACCACAATGCCAGTACCACGAAGAGGGTCAGGGTAATCAGCGCCCAGTTGCGATGTTCGGTCATGGCCGCATGCGAGATATCGTCGTGGTCAACGCTGTTATAGGCCAGCCAGCCCGTCGCCGCCGTTGCGATCGCAAACACCGCACCAACCCAGAGCGTCCAACGCGCCACCACCTGCCATTCCCCGCGCAGGCCTGCGGGCAACGGCAAACGCGCCAGTGAATACAGGACAACCGACAGCGACAGCAGCGCCACGCTGAAATGCACGAACACCGGATGCCAGTTCGGAATAATCTCGACCATGTTGATCTCTCATTGAGTTGAATCGTTGCGCTCACCCTGCACCGACTGGTGCATGGGGCCCCAGCACATCTCGCCCGCCGCGGCCCGCACGGCGGGATGATCTTCGACCGCTCGTTCCCGGCGCGGTCTACCTCGCCCCTCCCTGGACTCGTCCTTAATGATCGGTCGATGGGTCGCCGGCGGTTTGTGCCTTCTCGGAGCCGGTTTTCTCCTGCATGGATTGCTCTGCATGTGCCCCGCCATGACCGTCCATCATGTGATGACGGCCTCCGCTTCCGTGCCCGCCGTCATGACTCGAAAAGAGCCAGTAGCCGAGCATCAGGACCGCCATCACCACCAGCATGCTGGCCCCGGCATCGCCTCTTTGGTGTTTCATAAATTTACCCTCCGATTTGAAAAAGATTGATTTAGGAAAATATCCCCGCCCGTTGCCCATCGGCCCTGCCGGAACACGACGCCCGCGTGTGCGGGCGTCGTCCCGAAGGAGATGCGCAAAGCTCAAAACCAGAAACGCACCCCGGCGAGGAGCCGCGTTTCGCCGGCGTCTTTGCCGGCGGCGCGCGCGAAATCCGCCGTGGCGCCGTAATTGACGCTCCGTTCGATGCCCACGTAGGGCGCGAACTCGCGCCGAATCTCGTAGCGCAGGCGCAGCGCCACGGCGACATGGGACAGCCCACTGCCCAACCCGCGCGCGGCGTCGGACTTGCCGTAGAAATCAGTCTCAAACTTCGGCTGCAGGATCAGCTTCTGCGGCCGCCGGCGTGGCGGCGGATGACGTAGTCGATGATGGCGCCGGATTCGTAGATGGTCTTGCCC
>JANNJF010000676.1:0-3252 GCA_031405715.1 Gammaproteobacteria bacterium
CGTGTACCTCGGCGCCACCCAGTCCCTGCCGGACAATGCCGGCAACTGGCGCATCCTGTGGAAGGGCCTCGGCACCGTGCTGCTGATCTGGGGCGTGTTGGCCTTACTGGGCGGGCTTGCAGGTGAGCGGGATATCCTGAACCCGTTGCCACGTACCCTGTTCACACACAGCGGCGGAACATCCACCCTGCCCACCGAGGCATCGGTGGAAAGCCATGACCTGTTCACGCGCTACACCACCCTGTCGGAGGTGGAAACCGCACTGGCCGCGGCGCGCGCCGCGGGCAAGCCAGCGATCCTCGATTATTACGCCACCTGGTGCAAGGACTGTCTGCGCATGGAAAAAGGCACGTTGGCGGACCCGCGGGTGCGCAGCGCGCTCAAGGGCTTTGTCCTGATACAGGCGGACGTGACGGAAACCAACGCCACCACCCAGGCGATAAAATCACGCTTCAAGGTGCTCGGCCCGCCGGCCCTGCTGTTCTTCGGCCCCGACGGCCAGGAGCGGACGGATCTGCACTTTTA
Source organism: Gammaproteobacteria bacterium (assembly GCA_031405715.1). GTDB lineage: Bacteria > Pseudomonadota > Gammaproteobacteria > Acidiferrobacterales > UBA6901 > JANNJF01. The sequence goes on from JANNJF010000676.1 coordinate 526, forward strand.
CGGTTATCGTGACGTCGAGGCATTCCTCGCCGTCCTGGAAAAAATTTAATTGAAAGGATGTCGTCTGCCGTCATGAAAAAGATCCTGCCCTTCATCATCCTGGCCCTGGTGGCGATCCCCGCCGGTCTGTGGGTGGCACAAACCGTTTTCTCCCCGGCACCGGCGCAGGCCAAGGCCCTGGACTTTAGTCTGCCCGATATGCAGGGCAAACTGCACAGCCTCAGTGGCTGGCGCAATAAAGTGGTGGTGCTGAATTTCTGGGCCACCTGGTGCCCGCCGTGCCGCGAAGAAATCCCGGACTTCATCACGCTGCAGAAGACCTACGGCGACGCGGGGGTCCAGGTCATCGGGGTCGCCCTGGATAACCGGGAGGAGGTCATTGCGTTCTACACCGGCATGGGCATGAACTATCCAGTGCTCATCGGCGAGCAGGACGCGTTCAACATCATGGCCGACTTTGGCGAGACCACGGGCAGCCTGCCCTATACCGTCGTATTGAACACCGAGGGCAAGATCGTCGCGCAGAAGCTGGGGGCGCTTGACCTGCCACGCATGGAGGCCCTCATCAAACCCCACGTGAGCAACCTGCAGGCCGGCGCCGTATCGCGGCCATGATCCTAAAAAAGCAGTTCATCGCGGATAAACCCTCGTTAATGTACAGCACCCATTCACCCTCTGGTGAATGGACCAATACAGGCCACGCACTGATCCGCGTCTATCTGCGTTCAATCAGTGTGGCGTGCCCGCCCTAAGAGCCATAATCGCGGCTAAATGCCGTTTTTAGGTTCAACTTCCTATAAGAATGTGGCCCAACGCTCCAAACTAGACAAATACCCTGGGCGTGAGTAGACTGCGTGGCTGCATCAGACCGGGCGCACTTCGCCGCAAGAATACGGCTTTTCCTTGAAGATACCTGCAGGATAGGACCCTATGGCGGAAATACTGGTACTCAACGGACCCAATCTGAATCTCCTGGGTAAGCGTGAGCCACAACACTATGGCCATACGGGTCTCGGCGAAATCAATGCCAGCCTGGTGCCCATCGCCCAAGCGGCGGGGCATGTACTCGGCTTCTACCAGAGCAATGCGGAACATGAGCTGGTGCAGCGGGTACACCAAGCCATGGAGCAAAAAATTGAGTTCATCCTGCTCAACCCGGCGGCCTTCACCCATACCAGTATCGCCCTACGGGACGCCATGACCGCCAGCAAGATTCCGTTTATCGAGGTGCACCTGTCCAACGTCCATGCCCGCGAGGAGTTTCGCCGGCATTCGTATTTCTCCGATCTGGCCGTTGGGAGCATCACCGGCCTCGGCGCCTTCGGTTACGAGCTGGCGCTGCGGGCCGCTATTCATCACTTAAAGAACAAAGTCACTGCCAAATAGGGTGGTTCATTTCCAGAAATAGGGTGGTTACGTGGATATACGCAAGATCAAAAAACTCATCGAGATGCTGGAGGAATCGCACCTCACGGAGATAGAAATCCATGAGGGCGAAGAAACCATACGCCTGAGCCGCGCCGCGCCGGCCGCCGCACCCATGCACGCCTACTATGCACCGCCGCCCATGCAGGGCATGGCCGCACCGGCGCCTGCCGTTGCCGCGGCCGTTGCCGCCGTGGAAGTGCCCGCCACGCCATCGGGGCATATGGTGACCTCGCCCATGGTGGGCACGTTCTACCGCTCGGCCTCGCCCAACGCCAAGCCGTTTGTCGAGGTGGGCGCCCAGGTCAAGGTCGGCGAGACCCTGTGCATCATCGAGGCCATGAAGATGCTGAACCAGATCGAGGCCGACAAGGCCGGCACCATCAAGGCAATCCTCAAGGAAAACGGCCAGCCGGTAGAATATGGCGAACCGCTGTTTGTGATTGAATAACCCCCGAACGCCAACCACCATGATTGAAAAAGTCGTCATAGCCAATCGCGGCGAAATCGCCCTGCGCATCCAGCGGGCGTGTCGCGCCCTCGGCATCAAGACCGTGTGCCTGCACTCGGTGGCCGACCGCGACGCCAAATACGTCAAGCTCGCCGACGAATCGGTGTGTATCGGGCCGGCCGCCGCCAAAGACAGCTACCTCAATGTACCGGCGGTCATCAGCGCGGCGGAGGTGACCGACGCCGTCGCTATCCATCCGGGTTACGGCTTCCTGTCGGAAAACGCCGACTTCGCCGAACGCGTGGAGCAAAGCGGTTTCATCTTCATCGGCCCGCGCGCCGAAACCATCCGCCTCATGGGCGACAAGATCTCCGCCATCAACGCCATGAAGCAGGCCGGCGTGCCCTGTGTGCCCGGCTCCGATGGACCGCTGACGGAGGACGACGAGCGCAGCGCCAAGCTCGCCGCCGGTATCGGTTACCCGGTACTGATCAAGGCCTCCGGCGGCGGTGGCGGCAAGGGCATGCGTGTGGTGCACACCGAGGCGACCCTGGCCAGCGCCATCTCCCTGACCCGCGCCGAGGCCAAGGCGGCCTTCAACAACGACGTGGTCTATATGGAAAAGTATCTGGAAAATCCGCGCCATGTGGAATTCCAGGTGCTGGCGGACGAACACGGCAACGCCATCCACCTGGGCGAACGCGACTGCTCCATGCAGCGGCGCCACCAGAAGGTGGTGGAGGAGGCGCCGGCACCGGGCATTACAGAAAAACAGCGCACCAAGATCGGCGAACGCTGTGCCGAGGCCTGCCGCAAGATCGGCTACCGCGGCGCCGGCACCTTCGAATTTC
>JANNJF010000677.1:0-1941 GCA_031405715.1 Gammaproteobacteria bacterium
CTTGCCGCGGAGTTGGCGGGCCATACGTCGGCCGTTGAGTCGTTGGCATATTTGCCCGATGGAAATTCTCTGGCTTCGACGGGTGCCGATTGCACGTTGCGGCTGTGCAAGGACACGGCCATCTTTGGTCTGTCGGTGCTGACGATACTCCTATTTACCGGCAGCCTGTTCCGCAACGCCTTCAAGATTTTGTCAGCGTGCTGTTGGCGCTGTTGACGTCCATCGGCGTGGACGGCATACCGGCGGCCAGCCTGGTGGCGATCACGGTCATCCTCGGCGCGGTGGGCCTGGTCAATGTGTTCAGCAACGCCTGCGGCGCCGTGGTGATCGGCCGCCTGGAAGGCGAACGCGGTATACTGGAATACCCCCTGGCCTGAAACCGGCTGCCGCGGCACGCAGGGCAAACAGGAATAAGACCGGTGTTCAGAATACGCAAGATTTACGACGATACCACCGCGGCCAACCGCACCGCCATCCGGCAGGTGACGGAAATCATGCCGCGCCAGTTTTCGCGTATCACCCGGGAGGATATCGAAAAACTGCCGAAGCAGTTGCGCGATCCCCTCAAGTACCGTTACCGCTCGATACTATTCGTGGCGGAAGACGCCCAATACAACGTCAAAGGTTTCGCGCTCCTGCAGCACGCCAGTGATCTTAATTTCTGTCTGCTGGAGCTGCTCTCGGCGGCGCCCGGCAAGACCGGCAGCGGGGTCGGTAGCGCGCTCTATGAGAGTGTGCGCGAGGAGGCATTGTCGCTCAAGACCCTGGGTATTTTTTTTGAAGTGAGCGTGGACGACGCCGCCCTGTGCAAAGATCCGCAGGCGTTGAAGCAGCATAGCGCGCGTATGCGCTTCTACGAGGCCTACGGCGCCCGCCCCATCATCAACAACGACTACGCCAGACCGATCCTGCCCGGGGATGAGAATCTGTATTACCTGGTGTTCGACGCCGTGGGGCGCGGCAGGTTGCCCGGACGTACCATTACGCGCAAGGTGGTGCGTGCAATCCTGGAGCGCGAATACGGTGATCTGTGCACCGAGGAATACATCAAGGCGGTGGCCGATTCCTTCAAGGACGACCCGCTGGTGTTGCGTGAGCCGCGTTATATCAAAAGCGGTGTCTTCCCGCTGGCGGTCCCGGCAGCGCCGGCGCTGCGACCGATAGCGCTGATCGTCAACGAGGGGCACGTGATCCATCATGTGCGTGAACGCGGTTATATTCAGGCGCCGGTGCGTCTATCATCGATACTGAAGGAGCTGCACAAGACCACGCTGTTTTCCAAAATTGAGGCCCAGACGTTTCCCGAAAAATACGTCACCGCGGTGCACGACAAGGAATACGTGGACTATCTGCGGCGTGCCTGCGTCGGGCTGCCGCCGGGCAAGTCCATCTACCCGGAGGTGTTCCCGGTACGCAACACCTCGCGCCCGCCTAAAAGCATGCCGTTGCGCGCCGGCTACTATTGCATCGATCCGTTCACACCGCTCAACCACAACGCCTATCTGGCGGCGCGTGGCGCGGTGAACTGTGCGTTGACGGGTTGTGATGCCATCCTGGCGGGCCATCATTTCGCCTATGCCCTGGTGCGTCCGCCGGGTCATCACGCCGAGAGCCGTGCCTTCGGTGGTTTCTGCTATTTCAATTCGTCCGCCATCTCGGCCAATTATCTCAGCGATATCGGGCGTGTCGCCGTGCTCGATGTGGATTTTCATCACGGCAACGGTACCCAGGAGATCTTCTACCATCGCTCGGATGTCTTCACCCTGTCGATACACGGCCACCCGAATTACGTCTATCCACATTTCAGTGGCTTTGAGGACGAGTTGGGGAACGGGTATGGCGAAGGCTTTAATATTAATTTTCCGCTGCCGGAACACATCACCGTCGAACGCTACCAGAAAACGTTGGCGCGGGCATTGAAGCGCGTGGTTGACTACAAGC
>JANNJF010000678.1:0-2813 GCA_031405715.1 Gammaproteobacteria bacterium
CGCGCTGCCGCAGGCGCTGGTACAACAGGGTATCGACCTCGCTCGCTCGCTCGATTGTCAGACCGTCTCGCTCGGCCAGTACACCTCCATCGTGACGCTCAACGGCACACGCGTCGCGCGTCGCGGAATCGGTGTGACCACCGGCAACAGCTACGCCGTGGCACTCGCCATTCAAGCGATAGAACACGCTCACCTCGAAACCGGCCGCAAGCCGGCGCAATCCGTGCTGGTCATCGCCGGCGCCATGGGCAATATCGGCCGCGTCTGCGCGGAAATTCTCGCACCGCGTTATCGGCAGACGATACTCATCGGCAGCAACAAGCCTGGCTCGCTCGCGCGGCTCGAGGCGTTCGCTGGAAAAATTCCCAACGCGGTCATATCCACCGATCTGGCCAGTGTCTGTAAGGGCGACGTCGTGCTCGCCGCGCTCAACGCCGTCGATGCACCACTCGCAGCAGACCAGTTCGCACGCAATGCCATCGTGTGTGATCTCTCCATCCCCGCGAGCGTGCAGCCGGGCGCGGCGGCGTCCCGACCCGACCTGCTCATCATCAAAGGCGGCATCGTTTCGCTGCCGTTTGGCGAGGACATGGAAATTGCCGGCTTCCCTCTTCCCTCGGGCCAGACCTATGCGTGCATGGCCGAGGCGATGTTGCTCGGATTCGAGGGCATACACGACGCGACCTTCACCGGTTCGCTGACGGCAGATCTGGTGGCGCGCGTCGCCGCCATGGCCGCCCGCCACGGTTTCGAGCTGGCTGACTACAAACGTTCGTGCGTGCTCGGTTACGAGCCGAAGGCGGATTCCCGTGCCGTCACTCGCTGAGAGCATTCCCGCCGTCATTGGCGGCAAGGCGAAGCAACTCGTGGAACTGCAACTCGCCGGCTTCCGCGTGCCGGCCTTCTTGTGCTCGCCAGCGGATGTCGCGCAGGCATGCAGGGTGCTCGGCCTGCCGCTAGCCGTACGTTCTTCCGCCTCCGCCGAGGATGGTCGCGAAGTCTCGTTCGCCGGACAGTTCCGCAGTTTTCTCAACCTGCAGACGCTGACGGAAGTTGAACTCGCCATGCAGCAATGTCGGGAGTCGCTCAGGGCTACGTCGGTCGCGGACTATTGCCGCAAGTTCGGCATCGATCCGCGCTCACTCAGCATGGGCGTCATCGTCCAGCGCATGGTCAGGCCGGAACTGGCGGGCGTCGTTTTCACCGTTAATCCGGCCACCGGCGCCGAGGAAGTCGTCATCGAGGCGTGTGCAGGGCTTGCCGACGAGCTGCTGGCTGGACGCCAAGCGGCCCTGCCGGCCGGTCATCCGCTGCTGGAACAACACCGGGCGCAGATCGAACGCGTCGCGCGCGCGATCCAGCGCCACTTCGGTGCGCCTCAGGATATCGAGTTCGCCATCGAGGCAGACAAAATCTACATACTCCAATCGCGCCCGATCACGCGCATCCAATTCACTCCCGGCACCGGCGAATGGACCAATGCCGATTTCCGCGACGGAGGGGTGTCCTGCGGGGTCTGCACACCGCTCATGTGGTCGCTCTACGATTTCATCTGGGAAGGCGCACTCAAAGGGTTCATCCGCGATGTCAAACTTCTGGACGGCGATTTTCAGGCGGGACGCATGTTCTTCGGCCGGCCCTATTGGAACCTCGGCGCGGTCAAGCGCTGTCTGGCGAAGCTGCCCGGCTTCGTCGAACGCGAGTTCGATCGCGACCTGAGCGTGCAGGCGGATTATGCGGGTGACGGCCTTTGTACCCCGGTGACGCTGCGCGGAATAGTGCGCGCGCTGCCGACGCTGTTCGCCATCCCGGCGATCTGGAGGCGGCAGGCGCGCTTCGACCGGGCGTTCCTCGCCGGTGGTTTCGACGCCTTGCTCAGCAAGCATGAATCGATGCCCGCCGACGTGGACAGCGCGTTTCGCCAACTGATCCTGGAAGATTACCGCATCACCGAGACCAACTACTTCCGCACGATTTACTGCGCCTCTTTGGCGAAGCTCGCCTTCATGGACTCGTTCCCCGAGGCCGATTATCCGGCGCTCGTTGCAGCATTGCCCGCGATGCAGCACCTCGAGCCGTCCCTCGCACTGCGTGCCATGGCCGCGCGCGGTGAAACCGACATCACGCCCCTGTTGCAGCGCTTTGCCCATCGCAGCCGGCGCGAGCTGGACATCCGCGCACCGCGCTGGGACAAGGACCACGAGTGGGTAAGCTCCTTGCTGCAGCAGCATTCCGGCGCTGCGGGCAACGATCCGCGACCCGCCTACGCAGCCGCGCGGGCGCAGGCGCTGGCTCAGTTGCCCTGGCACAAGCGCAGGGCATTCACGCGCAAGCTGGACCGCCTACGGCATTTTTTATGGTTACGTGAGGAGATGCGCGACGCTTCCAGCCGCATGTATCACCTGATCCAACGCTACGTATTCGCCATCGCTGACGCGCGCGGCCTGGGGGACGATATTTTCTTCATGTCTTATCAGGAAATTTTCGCGCATGACCGCTCGAACATCGACCGGCAGCGTGAACGCTACGAAGGATTCCGCAATTTCAAGGCGCCCAATGAAATCGGCGCGCGCTTCGCCTATGATCCGGCGCCCGCCCGCGGCGCGCTGACGGGCATCGCGGCGAGCCGTGGCACCGCGCATGGCATTGCCTGTGTGGCCCGCAACATCGAGCAGGCGTTACGCGCCGAACAGGGCGCCATCCTTGTCTGCCCATTCACCGACCCGGGGTGGACGCCGGTGCTGGATCGCGTGGCGGGCGTGGTGACGGAGACCGGCGGCCTGCTGTCGCACGCGGCCGTGATCTGCCGCGAG
>JANNJF010000679.1:0-5702 GCA_031405715.1 Gammaproteobacteria bacterium
CGAGACTGCGTACCCGCAGTGACAACAGATCAATTACCAATAATGCGGCCGCCGGGTGGGTGCGGACAAAGGACTGAAAATCCTCACTCGGGATACTGATGAGCGAGGAGCGCTCGCACATCTGGGCCGTGGCTTGTCGGCGTTCAGCATGCCCAATTTCCGCCATTCCAAACAACTCCCACGGAAAACAAAACCACAGCAGCACTTCCTTGCCGGCCGGACTGGGATGGTAGACCTTGGCGCGCCCGGATTCGAGTACGTAGACATGGGTAGTGGGATCGCCGATTTTAAATATCAGCTCTCCCTTATTTAGCACCCTGCGACTGGCCACCGATAAAAGATCGGCACGGTCCGCTTCCGGCAGACGCAAGAAGAAGCCCGTGGCAGGTGCAGCCACATTCCCACGACCTAGCGACGTCCTCTCCATTTCACTGCCGCTCCACTGCTAATAAGAGAATCCTAATACCTTAGCCGAAAAATTTCACAAGTCGCGCTGACCAATAATGAGGGTCATTAGCGTGATTCTTTTCGGTTGCCGGCTGTCATCTACCCGACAGATAAACGTGCACACGCAGAGTATATTTTAAACCCACTGTCTCCCAGACGACAGGTTATGTTCCTTAATCTAGCACGATAGCCTATCGTTACGCGAAAGTGTTATTAAGGCCAGGGAGAAGTAATAAAGATGAGGTCGTCAATAAAGAATGTACGCTAACTGATTAAGCTACCGCCACAAATGCAATTACTAACTAGGAGAATACAAATGAGTAGCATTGCACAAGGTTTTCTCGGAGATAAAGTGGGAAACGGGCGTGGTCGTGTACGCCTGCTGGGTGGTTTGGTGGCTGCCGGGTTGATGCTTGAATTAATCCTGTGGTGTCTGCCGCGGGTTGATGGCCTGACTGTACCAGGCATGACGCTGTTGGCCATTGTGCTTAGTGCGAGCAGCATGACGATCTTGATGTCTGCTAGGGCGCGCCCCGTTGGAGGATTCTCCAGCCTGGCGTCTCTCTCCCTCGCCCTTTTGTTTATCTCCCCTCCCCTGCTGGCCGGCGATATTACGCCGAAGATGCAATCTAAAATTGACCAATACAAAAAACAGGCGGTTGCCTGGGCCGCCGACCCCCTGATCCTGAAGGCGGTCAAAGAGGCCAATGCCCAGGGGCCGATCGCAGGGTTGGGCAACGCCAAGTGGCGCGAACTGAAAGATACCGATCCCATGGTTCAGGCGTTCGTCACCAATGCCACTGGCCAACTACTGACCAAGTGGATGAACGCCGACGCCAAGGGCATCAACAAAATTGTATTGAGCGGCGCCAAGAGCCAACGCGTCGGCTTCACCTCCATGCCCGCCATTTATATCGGCAAGGGCAAACCGAATTTCGACGAGGCCATGGACGGTAAAGTATGGCAACAGGGCGAAACCAAACCCGATCCCAGCACTAACATCGAGACGGTACAGGTTGCTGCACCGGTCAAGGACGGCGACGACGTGATCGGCGTGCTGTTGGTCAGCCTCAGCGTCGATAACCTGACGAAGTAATACCGGCCAACACTCGAGGAAAAACAATGAAAGGCACGACCGTCAAAAGCGCAGACGAGACCGTCTCCGCCATGGGGCATGGGTTTTTTGGCAACCTGTTTGAAAATATCCGCCTGGCGGGTGGATCGCCGGGACGCACACTCGGCGGCTTCGTCGCCGCCTGGGCGGTGTTCTTTCTGATTCTGTATGTGATTCCAATGCCGCAGATCGCCGGCACCGGCGGTGAAGCCAGCGTTCTCAAACCCGCGGGGCAAGCGGTACTCGCGGTGGTGGCGTGGGCATGCATCATCTGGATCACCGAGGCCATGCCGGTGGGTATCACCGGCATCATCATCCCCATGCTGCTGGTGATGACCGGCGGTGTCGGCAAGTTCCCGCAGGCGGCGAGCGGCTTCACCACCCCGGTGGCGGCGCTGTGCCTCGGTGCCTTCATCTTTGCCGCCATCATGCAGGCGGCGGGTATCGACCGACGCATCGCCCTCGCCATGTTGCGCAAGGCCAAGGTGAAAGAGGCCGGCGGGGTAATCTGGAGCATGTTCGGTGTGAACCTGGTGTTGTCGCTCATCATCCCAGCCGCCAACGCGCGCGCCGCCACGCTGCTGCCGGTGGTCAACGGAATCACGCGCTTGTTTGGCGATACGCCGGAGGAGCAGGCAGCCAAGAAGGCCATCGTCATCCAGACCCTGGTGTATGGATCGATGATCAGCGGCATGATGATCATGACGGCGCATCTGCCTAACATGGTGCTGGTGGGCCTGTTCGAAACCGAACTCGCCCTTAACATCTCCTACGTGCAATGGTTCATGCTGCAATGGCCATACCTCGGCATGTTTGTCCTGACCCAGTGGTGGATACGCTACTACTTCAAGACCAAAGGCGTTGGGATACAAGGCGGCATGGCCAAGGTGGAGGCGCTGCACAAAGAGCAGCCCAAGACCACCCAGGCCGAGTGGCTGATCCTGGCGATCTTCGCCTTCGTCGGCTTCATGTGGGTGACCGAGGAGTGGCACAAGATCAAGTCGCACAACTCGATCCTGATCGGCATGTGCATCATGTTCATACCGGGTCTGTTCGCTTTCAAATGGAAGGTCTTGCAAGACCGCACCATCTGGGGCACCTGGCTGCTGCTGGCCGGTGCCTTGTCGATGTCCGCGGCCATGGGTACTTCCGGGCTGGCGCAGTATCTGTCCGACGTGATCCACCCGATCGCACAGGGTCACGCCTGGTGGATGATCCTGCTGATCCTCATGGTGGGTACCCACATCATCCGTCTCGGCATGTTGTCCAATGTGGCCGCCATCACCATGCTGGCACCGATCCTGATCGCCCTGGCCCCCAAGCTCGGACTGCATCCGGTGGCATTCACCATGCTGGTATCGGATACCGATACGTTTGCGTATATTCTGCCGACCCAGATCACGGCGGCGGTGATCGCCTACTCAAGCGGCACCTTCAGTATGACCGACTACGCCAAGGTCGGCTGGGTGTCGGTGCTCATCGCCATCGCCTATGGCATTCTGGTCATGGCACCGTGGTACGCCTTTATGGGCATGCCGGTATGGGACCCGAGTGCGCCGTGGCCGTTTAAATAGCGTTTGGCGGGCCAAGGACGGCCCGTTGAACATTAACCCTTGAAGAGAGAGGCAGACATGACCGACCCGACGCCGCCGCTAGCAACACGAAACTTTAAAGAGATCGCCATCAGCTTTCTCAAGATCGGCGCGCTGGCCTACGGCGGGCCCGCGATCATGGGGATCATGCAGGCCGAGCTTGAGGAAAAACGCCACTGGATCACGAAGGAGCGTTTCGTCGAAGGATTGTCGCTGGTCAACATGCTGCCCGGGGCCGGTGCCACGCAGCTCGGCATCTTTCTCGGTTATGCCCGTGCCGGTTGGTGGGGCGGGTTGCTGGCGGGCCTGTGCTTCGTGTTGCCGGCGTTCTTCCTCATGCTGGCGCTGACGCTCGCGTACGCCACGTTCGGTAGCACACCGCTCCTGCGCGGCGCCCTGTATGGCTTAGGTCCGGTGGTGCTCGGCATCTTCGCGGTGGCGGTCTATCGCCTGGGCCGGAATGCGATCACCGGCCTCGTCCAGGTGTCGATCGCCCTGGCGGCGGCCGCAGCAATGATCGCGAGCCCGCTCGGCGTCGCCACGCTGCTCGCCGTTGCCGGCGCGCTCGGGATTTTTCTGTTCCACTCGCGCCGGCTCGGTCTGTATGTGCTGGCGGCAGTCGCCGCGCTGCTGTTCGCGCTGCACTTGGCCTCGTCCTACCTCGCCGTGGGAACGCCTGCCGCGAGCGGCGACGCCTCCGCGGGTCTGCTCGACATCGGCGTCTTCTTCTTCAAGGTCGGCGCGCTCACCTTCGGTGGCGGGCTCACGATGATCGCCTTCGTCCAGGAGCAGGTCGTGAACCAGTTCCACTGGCTCACGCCGCGCGAGTTCGTCGACGGCCTGGCGCTGGGGCAGCTCACCCCGGGACCGATCCTCATGGTGGCGGCGTACGTCGGCTACAAGCTCGCCGGCATCGCCGGGGCGATGGTCGGCGCGGCGGCGATTTTTCTGCCGTCCTTCATATTGATGCTGTCGATCCTTCCAGTGTTCGACCGCGTACGCAAACTGTTGTGGATGAAAGCAGCGCTGAAAGGGATCGGACCGGCGGTCATTGGCGTGTTGACCGTCTCGCTCACACAAATGGCTCCGCACGCGGTCCCCGACATATTCGCGATGGCGATCTTCGCCGCTACGCTACTGGTCCTGCTCGCATGGCGCGTGGGCGCGATCAAGGCCATGCTCGGCGGTGCGTTGGCGGGGGTCCTGCGCGACCGATTGGCGTAACGCGTTTTAAACATAGCGACATAAATAACGCCGCATAACCGGGGCAGTGGTCGCTGTAGGGTGGGCATCGCCCACCACAACACGCCAGCCGACACCTCTGATGGTGGGCGATGCCCACCCTACATAACCAGGCATTACATATGTCGCCATGTTTAAAAACCAATCCCGGTGGGCTTGCTCCCGCTGACCGTTTTAAACCTTGTCATATCATATAGGAGTTCACGCTGTATGAAAAAAATGTCCGATGCCGAGCTGAAACAGAAGCTCGGCGACTACACCGCGCCGCCAGGGCTGTATGACAAGACCAAGGACATGTCGTTCCTCGGCAAGGTCAGCTGCAACGTCGAGAGCATCGTCGCCGGTTCCTGGCAGGAGATCGTGATCGATTATGAGCTGGGCGCCTCGGGCATGGCCGACGGCTCGTGGTTCAAGGCGACATTTAGATTCTATTCGGACTGGGCGCTATTCCAGAGCACCGACCCGGCCGGGGCCAACTACATTTCGGCCGAGTACCACGCCAGCCCCACGCTACCCGGCCAAAGTGCCGCCACCGTGCAATCCGTCAAGGTGCGCTTCGACCAGAAGGGCCATGAGCGGCCGTTCCAGAAGGCCGTGATCGTCGACACCTTCGACGGCTACCTCAAGGCCGGCGATCACATCGTGATCCGCCTCGGCGACCGACGCTTCGGCGGACCCGGTACGCGCGTGCAGACCTTCGTCGAGGAGAACTTCAAGATCCGCTGCTACGTCGATCCGCTCGGCACCTCGCGCTTCGCCGCCATCGCACCCGACCTCGTGATCCAGGTCGTGCCGGGCCTACCGGCGCAGCTGCTGTGGGCCGGGCCGCGCGTGACGCGTACCGGCGAGAAGATTCCGCTGCGCGTGCGTGCCGAGGACCAATGGGGCAACACCTGCTGGGATCGGCCGGAGAAGGTCGAAGTGAGCGCGACGCTCGACGGTAAACCGGTGTACGAAAAGAAGATCTCGCTCGCCGGCAAGGGCTGGGCGGTGCTGCTGCTCCAGGACCTTCCCACCGACAAGCCGGGCGAACTGGTGGTGACGGCGCGCCTGCCCGGGCACCCGTGGATCAAGCCGCAGAGCTTCTACGTAACGGTGGACCAGCAGCTGGCCGTGCCGCGCATTTATTATTGTGACCTGCATGTGCATTCCGAGGACACCATCGGCACCAACTCCACCACCTACAACCTGACCTATGGCCGCGACGTCGCCGGGCTCGACGTGCTCGCCTTCGCGCATAACGACTTCAACATAACCACGCCGCGTTGGGACAAGACCGTCGAACTGATCTCCGAGATCAACGAGGA
>JANNJF010000680.1:0-8869 GCA_031405715.1 Gammaproteobacteria bacterium
CTTGTGGAACAGTGGGCCTCCCGCATCGTTTGCCGGCGGCACCACGCTCAACCGGCCTGCGGGTAGCAAAACCTGGATGCTGGCCTCGGTCGACGGCAACAGTGATGGCAAGCCGGGTATCCCGATGGCTACGGGTGGACCATTCGGGGAATCCAACGCGAACTTCAACTTTAACGGAACGTTAAGTATGTTCGCCGGCGGACCAGAAGATGGCACCTGCGGTCCTGCCGTGGATATCGCCCCTGACCCCTTCGAATTCTCTCCAAAAGAGCAGAAAAACACTGCCTTTAGCACCACATTCGTAGCAGATGCGATGTTTATGCCGCCGGGCATGTCATCCTCTCCGAATGTCAGTGGGCTAGGCGTCAGCCAGACTCCGCAGAACCAGAATGAACCAGCCCCGATCACCATTTCCACGAGCAATAGCCCAGTCGGTAGCTCAGGCAGTAACGCACAATACTCCCTCGACGGCGGGAACACCTGGACCAGCGCAGGCGGCACCGTTCAAAACGGCAATACGATCAAGGTGCGGGCTACCTCGGGCGATAAAAAGGGGGTTTCCGTCACCGCTACCCTAACCATTGGCAGCGTAACGAGCAGCTTCATCGTCAGCACCCCTCCCGGCGACGTCATAGTTCGCAACAATATCACCATGCTGCAACCCAATGGCACAATCGAGAGCGGTACCAACGACGTGGTAGTAGGTGGTAGCTGGACTTCCAGCAGTGCGAACAACACGTTTTCGACGGGCAAGATCTTCGGCATGACGCTCGCGTCCCCCACGCCATTCAGAGGCTTTCTCTGGACGGCACACGACATCCGTGTCTTCGATCCGGGTAGCTACACGTTCAACACCGCATGTACCGCCGCTGAAATAAGAAACCCTGCCGTTACCACCTGCGCCAATCCCGAAGACGGGTTGCACCCTGCTCTCCCCCTGACCGTCGGATCAGGCCAATTGGGTGCCCACATGCTGTTCGACTGGGGTAGTCCGGCCCCATCGGTCTGCGGCGTGGCAAACTGCGATATCGACGTGGCGATAGTCTGGGATAAGAATGGCAAAACATTTGCCCCCTCACCCATGTATACAGGTGGCTGCGGTGATAAGACTACCCCGTGGGAGTTGTCTTCACTGGATCACGACAACAATGGCAAGAATGGTATCCCGATGGTGGATGGACCGTTTCTTGGGTTTATGGCGAATTTCAATCTTTCGCCAACGAGGGCAGATGTCACACGCGATCCGTCCGAGTGCGACAAGCCTATCCCCATGCAGGCCGCCGATACTGGCGTCAGTAAAGGTGTGGGCTGTAGCCTAAGCACCGCACCGGTCAACCCGCTGGAACGCGGCGACTGGTGGCTGCTACTAGGCTTCGTCGCCTGGATGGGCGGCTTGGTGGCCAAGCGCAAGCGCACATAATGAAGTGACCGGGGTTATTTTTCCCTGGATCGGCGGCGCAGCCCTCGCGGGTTGCGCCGTTTTTTTTCCTGAGCCGCAGCGCACCTATGTGCTCATGGGCGTGATGCTGTTCTTTCCTCTCCTGGACCGCCACTGGCGCGCGCCGGACTTGCCACGCCAGCCAGTAAATTACGCCGCTTGGCTCGGCCTGCTCCTCGTTGCCACCTCACTTCTCCTGTGGCACCCACAGCATCTTGAATTCGCCCTGTCCACCCTCCTCACCGCCGCGCTACCGGAAGAATGGTTCTTCCGCGCCTACTTCATGACCCGCCTGCAAGAAACCCGCTGGAAGGGTCGCTGGGGCACCAATATCGTCACTACATTGGTGTTCGGCTTCTTGCACGGCCTGACGCGCGGATGGCTGGTGGGGTTGTCGGTGTTGCTGCCTTCCCTCGTCTACGGCTGGCTCTACCAACGCACACGCGATGTGCCGCTGATGGTCTTGCTGCATGCCCTCTCCAATCTGATCTTTGTGATGTTTCTCAGCCGTTATTTCACGTGGCTCACTTGAAAGAGCAGGGCAACAATTCGTACTGAACCAGAAAGCGCCTTTAACGGTTCAGGCACAAGACCGGCTGCATTTACTTTTGCTTCAGGACACCTGGTCTGTATCAGAATATTAATGAAGGCTGATCCACTCACTGCACGCTTACACACAAGATAAGGTGTAGACAGAGGCCCGATTGGCCTGCGAATCTGTTGCTGCGCTACTCATTGAAAGAATGGGGCGCTGCTGCGAGATTCCTAAAATGTTTAGACGCACGGGACTGCACCCTACCCCCATCTCAAGGTATCCAGGATTTGCCGCCAAGGGTAGGGCGCAGCCCACACTGTTCGCTGAGGTCTCGGCACCGTGTGGCGTTGAGGAAAAATAACGCTACATTCCGTCCAGCTCACACGCCGTTAAACCACCTAACTAGAGAGGGAGTTCTTGATATGAATACAAAAATTGCTTCAACAATTATTGGCGCCGGTGTGACGCAACAGTGTAGTCAGCGTCCCAGCGAGGACGGGCGTATTTATTCTAAACTTAACGATAAGGAGGTGCCAAACCAGAAACTTGATTTTAGTTTACGCATAATTCAATTCGTTTATAAAACGGTGAATTCACTAACCATCAACCAAAGAGGAGTGTTTCCATGAATACAAAAATTGCTTCAACAATTATTGGCGCCGTTGCGGCGCTGGGTGTGGCGGTGCCTGCGGTGAGTGACAATGGCCCAGTGATAGCAATACATGCTCAGACCAGTGGCATCATAGGGAATGGTAGCTATTTCCTACCGATTGACGGTCTGGGCTTGTGGTACAAGTTGGCTAGTAATCCCACGCAGTGGCTTTATAACGAAGATACCCCCCTTGCTGGCCCCCTGTTGACTGCGGCGAAAGCAACCGGGGCAATCGGCGGCGCGAGTTGTCCCAATGACCCCTGTAGCCTCAATGTCTACGTAGCCTATGACACAACTACACTTAATACTACACTCATGAACTTGTATAGGCCTGCTTATACAAATGTTGCCAATTATGTGTATGGCGTCAGCGTTTTTAATCGTTTCGACAAGGCGTTC
This sequence comes from Gammaproteobacteria bacterium, assembly GCA_031405715.1. Classification (GTDB taxonomy): domain Bacteria; phylum Pseudomonadota; class Gammaproteobacteria; order Acidiferrobacterales; family UBA6901; genus JANNJF01. The sequence continues at coordinate 3,025 of JANNJF010000680.1, forward strand.
GTGAGTATAGGGAGAGACGTTTCCGCTCTGATGAGCTCGGCGGACCAGGTTACTGTCGCAGTGAGTGCGTTAAGGGAGAATAAACCAGTAAAGTACCGGACTGGAACTAATACATACATATTTAATGCATCCACCAACAAAATGGAAATCTGTGGTGCCTGTCTTGTGTGGATCGAGATGTTGTAGTGTCAGAGAAATTTACTCAAATAGATTCTGGTGTCTGTTGATGTGTCGGGTATATATTTTTTAGTGTCACTGCTTCTAATTGCTGCTCTTATGTACCTGTAACGTATGGGGGAGGCCTATTGTCGCACAGGCTGCAGGCCTCTTCCCTCTTATCGCGCACCCTCAATAGCCGTGAGACAAAAAACTGTTTCAAGCAAAATAATTGGAAAACATACCGCCATGCGTCATCGCTTATATATCTATGCCATCGGTGTTGCCCTGCTATCCGTCGTGGCCACCCGCTACATCCTCCGCCCCAGCAACAGCGACGCGGGGTCTGGTGTATCGTCACGCGAACAGGAAATGCAACACGAGATTGATCGGCTGCACCAAACCATCAGCAGTTTGACCGCCGCCCTCAGTCGTATCAATTTGAATCCGGCCCAGCCGGCCGGCGCAACACCCGCTAACAACGCGGCGGCGCCGAAACAAAATATGCCCCAGCAAACCGCCGCTCAGCCGCCGGCCTCGAACCCCGCACGGATGCCTGACATGTCCGCCACGGGGCCCCATCGACCGACCATAACCATGGTCAGCCCGACCCCCGAACAGCAAGCGGTGTATGACAATGTGATGCAACGCTTTGACGATCCCTCATTTGTCAGAACCCTGACCATGGCAAACCTCACCCACATGGAAGAATTGAGCACGCTTCCCCAGCCATTGGTAATGCTGATTCTGAGCAAGGCGCTGGAGAAGTACAATAATGGAGAGGTGGATAGGAGCAAGTTCTTCCCCGGCGGAGACCGGCCGCAGTAAGCGGAATATCGGCGCCTAACTCGATCGGACCACGTCAAGCACACAGATTCTTACCCAAACACAATCACTAAATTAATTAAAAGGCAAAACAGTATGCGTCTACCAATTCTTCTAGGTCTATTCGGTATAGCCGGACTGTCGGTCTTGGCCACATCCTACGCACTCCGTTCCGAAGGCGCTGCTAGCGGGCTCTTTGCCACGGCCCACGAGCAAGAACTGCAGCAAGAGATCGACCGTTTACGAAAGATCGCTGAGGAGTTGAACGCCAGCATCAATCGTATCAACCTAGGCTTGCTCAGCAAAACCTCGCAAGCTGGCAACACTGCTTCCCAAAAGCAGGGGGAACCGGCAGCCTCCGCCGCCTCACCGACCCCCGAGCAGAACGCCTTCTATGTGGATCAGCTGCAACGTTTTGACGATCCGTCATTTGTCAGGACCATGAACTTGTCCGAGCTGACGAAGCTGGAACAAGTAAAAGCACTTCCCGACCCGCTGCGGCAAGCGCTCCTGGCCAAGGCCATGGAAAAATACAATCGCGGGGAGGTGGATGAGCAGACGTTTCTGACCGGCATGGCGGGGTATCCGTAGTAGGCTGAATATGGGCGGTACAAAGGGGGGGCGCCCAAGCTGTGATAGGGACGGCAGTTTCCCCATATGCTAAGAAACCTCAGGAAACCTCAGGGTCGGACCTCCGCAACACACTGAACTATCTCGACAATGTTACGAGAATCGTCCACGAAATCGCCCTTAATCGCCGCTTTTCACCTCGAAAAACACATCATTCGGCGCCATGAGGGGTAGACAGACTCAAATTTTCCACCCCCATATGTTAACGCTCAACTTCACTCATCTGGCCATGTCGAATAATCTATTATATAGTTACGTACCCACCAAGCTTGTCAGACCCATGACCCATTATCGCGACATCATTACCCTCGAACCCGGCAAGCGCGGTGGCAAGCCCTGTATCCGCGGGATGCGGATTACCGTTTACGACGTTCTAGACTATCTTGCCTCAGGGATGACCCCGGAAGAAATCCTCAAGGACCTTCCGTACCTGACCGCCGAAGATATCCAGGCCTGCCTGAGCTACGCCGCCGACCGCGAACGCCATCTGCTGGTCTCAAATGCGTGAAACTGCAGCTTGACCAGAATCTATCGCCGCGGCTGATCGAGCAACTGGCAGAAATCTATCCGGGTTCCACCCACGTCCAATCTGCGGGTCTGGATCGCGCCTCGGATGAAGCGGTCTGGGACTACGCCAGACAAAACGACTACCTCATCGTCACGAAGGACTCTGACTTCCACGAACGCAGTCTCCTGCTGGGCCCTCCCCCGAAGGTTGTCTGGATCAGACGCGGAAACTGCTCCACCCAACAGATTGCGCAGATACTGCGCAATCATGTCGCGGACATTCAAACGCTGACTAACGATGACCAGGCGACTTTCCTGATAATCATTTAGTCCATGCCGCGTGGGCACAAGAATCGTGCCTACCCTACCACCCTACCCGACTGCATCACGGGTCAACGGGTTAGGGTCGGACCTCCCAAGGGAACAAACGGGACGCTACCCAAGTTGTGTTCTGCGTCTTGCACGGCCTGACTCGCGGGTGGTGGGTGGGGCTGTCGGTGTTCATACCTTCCCTGTTTGATGTAGTGCGTGTATTTCATTAACACGTGTGAACGGCGCCTACGCACTGCAACGGGGCGGAAATAGCGCGTAGGGGGGGATCTTGTCTCGTGCCTATCCCTGCCCTAATCGGATTTTTGGGAAGTTCGACCCTGCACATTTCTCTGGGCAGGAAAGACCCTCCCTTCCCTTGTCATGTATCGACAATGTTGACACGACTACCGCCGCAGGCTAGTATCGATATTGTATCAACAACCCAATGTGGAACACGGCCATGCGCACTACGATTCAGAAGTGGGGAAACAGTCTTTCTGTCCGCTTGCCTAAGGCGGTAACCGAGAAGGTGGGGCTGAAGGAGAGTGACTCCATCGAGATTGAGGTTCACGATAATAAGGTTGTGTTGCTTCCGCTAACGGTAAAAGAATATGCCCTCAAGGAACTCCTTAAGGGGGTGACCAAGCGGAACCTGCATAAAGAAACTGATTTCGGAGGACCCGTAGGCCGGGAGATACTTTAAAGAATGGCGATTTCAAAATACGTACCGGAACGGGGGGATATTGTCTGGGTAGACTTTAACCCGCAGGCCGGACATGAACAGGCCGGCAAACGTCCGGCACTCGTGCTCTCGCCGAAGATATACAACCACCAGGTCGGGTTGATGCTGTGCTGTCCGATCACAACGCAGATCAAAGGCTACCCGTTCGAAGTGGCGGTGAAGGCCGTGGACAAACCCGGTGTGGTACTCGCCGACCAGATAAAGAGCCTCGACTGGAAAGCGCGGCATGCGGAGAAGGCAGGTGTGGCACCTGTGGCTGTGGTGAAGGACGTCATCGCGAAGGCGAAAGCGCTGTTGGCGGTTTGATCGATAAGGTCATAAGGTCGGATCGGACCCCCTGAACCACCACGACAATGTCCCGGAAATCCACCTTGTTATCGCAGGGTCGGACCTCCCCAACCCTCTGAACCACCACGACAATGTTCCGAGTATGGGCTACGAAATCGCCCTTAATCGCTGCTTTTTACCCCGAAAACACATCGTTCGGCGCTGTGAGGGCTAAACTCAGATACTCACCCACACATGCTAGAGCTCAACTTCCCTCATCAAATTATTGTTATCCCAGCAGGAGCCGTATATTATCGTAGTCAAATTTCGCCGAGGATACATGACGTCAATGACGAAGCGTTCAACCTACACGAAAGAACTCACTGACGAGATCGCGCACACGCCGCCGGAATACCTCCCGATGCTGTTGCGCATTGTGCGCTCCTACCGTGAGAGCGTAACACTGCCTCCCGCCAAGGAGAGCTTTCGCCGTGGTTGGAAGGAAGCGCATGCAGGCGCGACCTTTCCCGCCACCGACCTTTGGGACGGGATCAACCAGAAATAATCGCCCCGAATGGAGATTCACTATACCGCGGAGTTCAAACGCAACCTTCGCCATCTCGCCAAACGCTATCGTAATATCCGCAACGACATCGATCCTATCCTCGCACAGCTCCAACAAAGGCAGATTGTCGGCGATCAGATTACAGGAATCAGTGAAACGCTTTTTAAGGTTCGCGTCCGCAATCGCGATGCACGGCGAGGCAAGAGTGGCGGTTATCGCCTAATCTACTATCTACCTCATCGGAACCGGATTATCCTGGTGACGATCTACTCCAAATCCGACCAGGGCGATATCACGGCCGCTCAAATCCGCCGCATTCTCGCTGAGGAATAATGACGGATCGGGGTCGGATCCGGGTCGCGGGTCGGACCTCCCCAACCCCGAACCATCACGACAATGTTTCGACAATCGGCCACGAAACCGTCCTTAATCGCCACTTTTCACCCCCGAAAACGCGCCGTTTGTGATTTTGCGCCTGCAAGGGTAGCGTCCGTATTTATCACGCTAATTATCCTGTTGCCAAGACCTTCCCGGATCTCCGCCGCACTGGTTTGATAATGGACCCATCCGATAATCGCCAATGTTCGCGTACACTCACTGCCAATGAGCCGAACCAGAAATGTCTCTACCCTCACCTGCCTGAATGCCTTCGCTTTCGCTTGCACTAGTCCCATTATGGGACTATACTGCCATGCATGCGAGTGATTGCGCTGAAAACCCTGAAGGCCTTCTGGGAACATAGCCCCGCCCGTCAGGATGCCAGGGAAGCTGCTCTCGCCTGGTACCGGCACACCCCTCCAGGCCGACTGGGGATCGCCGGCGGACCTGAAACGCGACGTCGGCACGGCCAGCATCCTCAAGGATGGACGTGCCGTATTCAATATCGCCGGCAACAAGTATCGAATCGTGGTCTGGATCAACTACAGCTACCGCGTGGTGACTATCCGGTTCATCGGCACCCATGCCCAGTACGACCGAATCGACGTTCAGACAATCTGAGGACCTAGAACGATGGACATCAAACCGATCAAGACGAAAACCGACTATCAGGCCGCCCTCAAGGAAATCCAGACGTTGATGGATGCCAAGCCTCGTACACCCCGGGGCGACCGACTCGATGTGCTGGTCACGCTGGTGGAGGCCTATGAGGCCAGACACTACCCGCTCGACCTGCCTGACCCGGTCGAGGCGATCAAATACACGATGGAAAGCAAAGGGCTGACCGTGAAGGATCTGGAACCGATGATCGGCCGCTCCAACCGCGTTTACGAAATTCTCAACCGCAAACGGCCGCTGACATTGAAGATGATCTGGGCGCTGCACACGACCCTGGGGATTCCAGCCGAGTGTCTGGTCCGACCCTCGAAGAAAGCGCACGCCGCATGAGCGTCCGATAAATCACCAATTATGTAGACCTCAGGGTCACAACCCCCTGAACCATCACGACAATATCGATATCGGGCGGGGTCGGGCGGGGTCGGACCTCCCCAACCCCCTGAATCATCACGACAATGTCCCGACAATCGGCCACGAAACCGTCCTTAATCGCCGCTTTTCACCCCGAAAAATACCGCTTGATCTCCCGGGATCAAGGCCTCGATGTCGATACCAGTGCCCTTACATGACATATTAATAGCGTTTGACACTATGAGCGCATCGCACTAGTATTTAGCTGGTGATTAAGTCCTTTAAGTGCGCGGAGACTGAGAAGGTATTTAACCGTGGCTTTTCACGCAAGTTGCCGAACGATATACAGCGGATTGCCTTGCGTAAGCTGCGCATGCTGAACCGGTCGATAGACCTAACAGACCTTCGACTTCCGCCGGCGAATCACCTGGAGG
>JANNJF010000681.1:0-1624 GCA_031405715.1 Gammaproteobacteria bacterium
GGCCGACAGCTCGGCCTCGATATGCTCGTGGCCAGCCGCGCGCATGAAGGTGAGGCAGTCGGTGATCCAGTCGACGTGCTGTTCGATGGAAACGATGACGTTGCTGATAACCGAGGGGCTACCCGGTCCAGTGATCATAAAAAGATTGGGAAATCCCGCCGTCATCAGGCCCAGGTAGGTGCGCGGCCCCGCAGCCCATTGTTTTGCCAGCGTCGCGCCGCTGCTGGTGCGGATGTCGATGTTCAACAGGGCGCCGGTCATGGCATCGAAACCGGTGGCGAAAATCAGGGCGTCAACCTTGTATTCGGCATCGCTGGTGCGCACGCCCTCGGCTGTGATGTCGCGGATCGGCGTGCTCCTGACGTCGACCAGCGTGACATGATCACGGTTGAAAGTCTCGAAATACTGGTCGTCCAGGCACAGCCGTTTGGTGCCGATCAGAACGTCCTTGGGCGATAGCGCGTCGGCCACGACAGGATCTTGCACGCGTGAGCGAATCTTGCGGCGCGCGAAATCGGCGGCGGTTTCGTTGGCATCGGGATGCAGCATGACGTCGTTGAAGGTTCTTGTGTAAGCAGTCCCACCGGCCCGCCAGCGTAACTCGTAGGCATCATCGCGTTCGTCTGGCGTCGCCTCGAGCGCGGAACGCGTCGGGACCGGGTAACTCGCCACGCCAGCCGCAGATACGCGCGCGCGATGGCGCAGTTCAACATAGTTTTTCTTGGTCTCCCGTACAGCTTCGAGCTGCAGGGGCCGGTTTCCGGCGGGCAGGCTGAACGTCGGCGTGCGCTGGAAAACGTAAAGGCGCGCGGCCTGCTTGGCAACCTCGGGAATCACTTGAATTCCGGATGAGCCCGTGCCGATAACCCCAACCACTTTACCGGTAAAATCCACGCCCTCTTGCGGCCACAGACCGGTGTGAAACCACTCGCCCTGGAAGCGGTCGCGGCCTTCTATTTCCGGCACCTTGGCGGTGGACAGGCAACCGGTCGCCATGACACAGAATCTTGCCGTCAAGGATTCTCCGCCTTCGGTGGTCACGGTCCACCGGTCGACGGCCTCATTGAATAGCGCGGAACGCACGCGGGTATTAAATTGCACGCTGCGGCGTAGATCGAAGCGATCAGCAACGTGATTGATGTACTTGAGGATCTCGGGCTGGGCGGCATAACGTTCGGTCCACTCCCACTCTTGCTGCAGCAGGTCGGAGAAGGAATACGAGTACTCCATGCTCTCGACGTCGCAGCGCGCGCCGGGATAACGATTCCAGAACCAGGTGCCGCCGACGTCGCTGCCGGCTTCATAAACCTGGACCTTCAAACCCAGGGCGCGCAAGCGATGCAGCATGTACAAACCGGCGAAGCCGGCGCCGACGATCACAACATCCACGCTCTGGGGTGGATGGCCGTTAACCGGTATCAAGGGAATATTTTTTTCGGACATCTGGTTGCTTTCGGTGTTACTCATCAGTTTGTTTTCGAAGCGAATTTACATGCTCGGACGAGCGCCGCCGCCATCTCGTCGATACGCACGTCCGCGCACAAGGCCTCCGGTGCGTCATGCCGGTAAAACGCCATGTCCTTGCGCGTCAGCGGCAGGTCCTGGCTATACGCCCGGTAGCTGG
>JANNJF010000682.1:0-6517 GCA_031405715.1 Gammaproteobacteria bacterium
AGCACTGTTAACAGCTATCGGGTTCTTCGTCTCTGCCATGAAAAACTAACACCGAGATATCGGCAGCTTGTTGCAGAGCAGTCCGCTCACAAGCGAGTGCATCACTTGAGATCGCCAAACGCCATGAAGGCTTTTGTTAGAACTGTTGCCGATGAGTATTCTGGTATTCCGTGAAATGACGCCCAACCATCGCATGCAGCCGACGTATTTGCCTCCGCTTCGCTGCGGCAAATCCGCGGCTGATGCGGGACGTTAGACCTGTGTACGAACGTCATCGCATCGACGTATTCTGGTATTCAGACAATTGTCGGTCAGCATCTTTTCTTGCTTTAGGAGACGATATGAAAATTTGGCTAGCGCGAGTTTTCGCTCTATTAGGGATCGTGTTCACCCTCCTCGGTGTGCTTTGGTCCTTACAGGGTGCTGACTTAATTCATTTGGAGCCTATCGCTTGTGTGGCGAACTGCGAACCTCTCACTGGCCCGTCAACTACATGGTTACTGACAGGATTGGCAACCGCAGTCATTGGCCTGATTGTCACAATTGGATGTATCCGCTATCTCAAACGCGAGCGGAAGATGCGGAAGGCACAGGTCTAACATGGCGTTCGAGAGGGACGCGCCAAAAGCGGCGCGCCCCTCAACTTTACGTTAGCCCCCATCACACAGGAAGACAGCATGCCCAACTTATACCACTACAACACACTTACAAACTTATCACGCGAAGAACTCTTTCTTTGGGCAGCGATAGACCAAACCCTGGAGCAACTAGGTGGAGCGGACAGCGCCGCTGCGGCTGCCGTTTTATCCGGCCAACCTTTCTTGCCAACAAGAGGAAAGTTTGGCGGGGCGACGAGGGGGACTTCCGTAGCATCTGTCGTTTCCAGGCATCTGCTCAAGCAAAGAATGCCTTTCGCGCTACCAACGATTACAGGAGCGAGCTTAAGTACACTCAAGGTGACTTTTACAAAGAGCCTTGGTGCGTTTGTTGGCCGCCTAGTTCCCGGCGTGGGCTGGACAATATTGGCTTATGACGTCGTACAGATAATGCGCAAAACCATACTTAAGTACAACACGCTTGTACGTAAGGAGGACAAATTATGGTGAATCCGAAAGATGATATTTGGGAGCGCATCGTAAGGCTAGCAGAAGAAATTCCTTCGGTTGGATTCAGGCATGTAGGGAAAGGGCAAGAATTTACGAGACAAACTGATCTTGTTTCAGATCTTGGTCTTGTCGGCGACGACGCTTCTGAATTCATGGACAGATATGCCTCAGAGTTCAACATAAAGCAAGGGGACTATGAAGCATCCACCTATTTCGATGCAGAGGGGCTGTGGATACTGCCAACATTTAGAAAGAAGAAAGAAAAAAAGCATATCACTCTTGGTATGCTGTATCTGGCAGTAAAAATCGGGGAGTGGGATTCAGAGGAACTAAATCGCGCCTACTTAAATAATCAGTATGAATAAAGCGGCTAACACGCCGCTCAAGCGGACGCGCAAAAGCAGCGCGCCGTTTAGCTTGGCGTTGGGCGTAGTCACGATGGGGAAAATTTATGTGTCTAACCTTTAGTGAGAAAAATTGATTGTCTATGTTTAAGCGGCGTCTAAATTTGTTTACCATTGCTTTTGCTATTTTTTGGCTAATTTACACACTGATCTTAATATTTGGGTTAGTGAAAATATGCAAACTTATCCCGGTTGATGGCGAATTAATTGCAGCAAGGGAAAGCTATCGAGGAACACCAGGCTGGAAAACATATCGCCCCCCGCATTGGGATTTGGATGTGACCTACACATACAAAATTAATGGCACTCCGTATCAAGGCTCACGTTTGCGTATTGAAGGTAATGGAATGGTCTTTGAGAGCTTTGCGGCCAAAAAAGCAGCCGAAATGATGGCTACTGACAAAAATATTATTGTATGGGTTAATCCGAATAAACCAGAGTTTGCTGTGTTGGAACGCAAAATTGGTTTGCTCGCATGGTTTTTTTGGTTTTTTCTTATCTCTATTACATTGCTCATTTATAATGTATCACCAAAGGTCAAAAATTGAAGCTTAACACGTCGCTCGTGCCGACGCCGGGGACAACGCGCCACGTTTCCTGGCGTGTCCGTGGCCGGCGCGGCACACCTCTGCGTTAGGCAAATTCTTCACATATCACGAGGAGTCTAGATAAGGTGGACTGGCAAGGGATCGAATGGGTGCTAGCCGTCTACGGACTCGCGATGTTGGTTCTTCCCATCTATGCGTTCATCGTTCTTCGACGACGCGTAAAGCGTGGAATGCTGATCAAGGTCCGCGCGTTTTGGTACTACGCGGGCCTAGTGGTCACCCCTGTTATTTCTTATGTCCTCTTTTTCTTCGGGCTAATTGGCATTTGGGAAGTAGCGCGCATTGGTCTTATCACGGAGGGATTGGGGAGAAGTTTTCTTCTTGTGACTGGGTTGGGAGCAATTATCTGGCTCGTATCTTCTATGATCTTTGGCGTTGTCATGGCCTTCACAAAAAGTGCCACAGCATCGCCTAACCCTCCGCTCAACCAGACGCGCGCAGACAAGGCGTGTGCCGGTTAGTAGCGTGTTGGGCGGAACACCACAAGCCAGTTAAACTGGCCCCGATGCCTGCAGGATTGCATCGAGCAGTCCGGGAAAACGGCTATCCAGATCCTCGCGCCGAAGCGAATTGATGTGCTGCGTTCCTTCCGGCTTCATCCGTATGACGCCCGCCTCTCGCAACACCCTGAAGTGGTGCGACGCGGTGGACTTCGCCACGGACAAACCAAACGCACCGCACGGTTGCTCGCCCTGGGCGGCAAGACTCTTGATGATCGAAAGCCGCAGGGGGTCGCTCAGTGCGTACAAAACCCCGGATAACGTCATGCTTTTTCTGGACGGATGATTTAGCGTACGCATGTTAGCATTATTGCACAAACTCATGCTAGTCTCATAGTTCGATTATAATCGAACAAAGGAGAATATAATGCGTGTGTTTGAATTGCAAAACAAAACCAGCTTGGAGGCTTTGACCCTCACCGAACGAGACGACCCGCAGCCGGGGCCTGAACACGTCTTGATCCAAATGCGCGCGGCGGCACTAAATTACCGCGATGCTTTGGTGATCAACGGTCTCTATAACCCCAACCATCCACTGCCCATGGTTCCCCTGTCCGACGGCGTCGGAAGTGTTGTCGCGGTGGGGCAGAATGTGACGCGGGTAAAACCGGGTGACCGTGTGGCAGGCATTTTTGTTCAGAATTGGTTGTCAGGCGAAATGCCTGGGGGAATCCTGACGCTAGGCGCGGACATGGACGGAGTTTTGGCGCAGCGTGTTGTACTGCACCAAGACGGTGTAGTGCACGTACCGGCGCACCTCACTGACGAAGAAGCGGCGACTCTGCCCTGTGCCGCCGTGACGGCATGGAATGCCTTAATGGTACAAGGCACGCTTAAGCCGGGCGAGACGGTTCTGGTGCAAGGCACGGGGGGCGTATCGCTGTTCGCCTTGCAGTTCGCCCGCCTGGCGGGCGCCCAAGTTATTGTTATCTCCAGCAGTGATGCAAAGCTGGAGCAGGCCCGCCTGCTTGGCGCGACCGAGGGTATCAATTACAAGAAAATACCGGACTGGGATAAGGAGGTGCTCAGACTGACCGGCGGTCGAGGTGTCGATTATGTCGTGGAAGTCGGTGGTGCCGGAACCTTGTCGCGCTCGCTGAACGCCGTTCGCACGGGGGGGCAGGTGAGTCTGATCGGCATTTTGTCGGGCATCAGCGCGGAAATGTCCATGCTCCCGATACTTATGAAGCAGGTCCGGGTGCAAGGTCTCTACGTAGGAAGCCGGGCCACGTTTGAGCAGATGAACAATGCGATCGCCCTGCATAAACTAAAGCCGGTCATCGATCGTGTGTTCCCCTTTGAAGATGCGATCGGCGCATTCAAGTATATGGAGAAAGGGGGGCATGTTGGCAAGATCGTTATCCGTATTTAATCGCATGGCGCCAGGCCGCCCAACCCGGCGTTCAAGCGGTACGCCGCAAAAGCGCGGCGCCCATTAAGTTTACGTTATGCATTTTCAGTGAGGCTTTATTCATGCAAGTAGAGAAACAGTTTCCATTGTTGGAATCAATCCTAGACGAATGGAAGGATACCATTGGCAAGGATTTTTCAGGTTATCGAAATCATGTTAGTCGCATGATTAACTTCTGCTTTGCCTTAAAGCCGTGTAGCGAAGAAGAACGTGAAAAAGTTATTGTTGCTGGCGCCTTCCATGACATTGGCCTTTGGGCTGGCAAAACACTTGACTACATTCCGCCGTCGATTCCTCCTGCCATGGAATATTTAAAACGTCGCAGCCTTCAAGATTGGTCAACCGAAATCTCACTCATGATCAGTGAACATCATAAACTTCGACCGTACGTTGGTCCTTTTTCATTAGTTGAGCTTTTTCGCCAAGGCGACTTAGTTGATTTTTCTCTTGGTGTGGTTACCTTTGGGTTATCAAAAGAATATATCTCCGAAGTCAAAGCGGAAATTCCCAATGCTGGGTTTCATGCTAACCTAGTTCGCCTTTCAGCAAAATGGTTTATAAAGCATCCACTCAACCCGGCGCCCATGATGAAATGGTAAACAAATACATAACTAGTCAGTCAACAAGGACAGCTAAAACTACGCAAGTCGCCGGGCATGCGCTTCGCGCATCTTCGCACGGCAACTTACTCCGCTTCTGCTGCCTGTTACTTCGGCGTTGCGGCTGTAGAAATACTTAAAAAATACCGCCATTTCTTTACGCCAATGAAGACGGCGGCCGCCCCGCCTACGACCCGGACATTCTTCTAAAGATCATCCTGTTCGCCAGCGCCACAGGCATCACCTCCCGCCGCGTGATCCCAAAGACCTGTACCTGTCCGGCGGGCGAAACCCTGTGGCTGCGCCGTGAACTCATCGATAGGCACGGGCATACGAAAATCTTTTTCGAAGGCCGACGGACCAAATGCCGGTCATGCGCATTGAAGCAAGCCTGCCTGCGTAACCCGGATTCCCCCACCACTCCGACCAAGGCAAGCGGATATACAGCCATCGCATGGCCGTGGTCGACCCGGTGTTTTGCCAATATCGGCGCAAACAAACGCCTCAAACGCTTCAGTTTACGCGGACAGAAGAAAGTCCAGGGACAATGGCGATTGTATTGTCTGATACACAACATCGAGAAACTGAAGAACTGCGGGGAATTGGCCAGCGGTATGGAATCCTGATGACCGGCGACGGCTTGAAAAGTGAGGTGCATCCGGGCAGAGTAGGTGCATCTTAATCTTTAAACATAGGTCTGTAGAATGCCGCTGGCGTAACTGGGATTTCTACAGCCTCGTCAGGCGCAACTGGAGAACACCATCATACTAACCATTAGTGTCCGGCCGGTACGTGAAACTGATGCCGCCGCGGTCGCGAAAATATTGCGCACCACCGGATGGTTTGAGTATCTGGAGGCGGAGGCATTCGGAGAAACAGAATCCAGAATCAAACGCCACATCGGTCTGTGCCGTGACGACGACAGTCACTCCATTTACGTAGCTGAGAACGTACAAGAGGGATTGGTTGGGTATGCTTCCGCTCACTGGCTGCCGTATCTCTTCTTGTCGGGGCCAGAGGGCTATCTGTCCGAGCTTTTCGTCAAAGAAACACATCGAGGAAAAGGAATCGGAAAAAAGTTACTCGAAGCAATCGTGAGTGAAGCGAAAAACCGTGGTTGCTCCCGGCTCATGCTCATCACAAGCCGAAGCCGCGAGTCATACAAACGCCACTTCTATTCAAAGGAAGGGTGGGTGGAGCGTGATGACATAGCAAATTTTGTTCTCAAACTGTAGCGCGCCTAACAACGCCATCAACGCGGACGTTGGGCGCATATTTCAGGTACAGAGCATGTTTGATAGTGTCGACTGGCGACTGTTTCTCCTACGACGAGCCAGGGAGAGCAAAGCGATGGCGAGAAGCCCCCGATAGCTGGGTAGGGACCCAGCGTAGAGTCATTGTGGCGTTTCCCAGCCGCAGGACGGTCGGGGCAAAGAATACGCCGCGAGACCGAAGGCACTTGGCACACGGAAGTGCCAAGTGTTTACTGAGGGCCGCGGCACTACGCGGTGCAGTTCAAGTGCTGTGCCATGCGACAGGAAGTAGGGCGCGCTACCGGCGAGTTCACGCGCGATCAAGTACGGGCTGTCGATGTGCTCAGTGGCCCGGCCGAGTTCGAAGGGCACGAGGTTGTACAGGCCAGGCTTCAGTCGCGTGACCAAGCCTCGCTGCTGGGCCTTGTGCACGAGATTGCGGGCCGATGCCGACGACATGCTGGTGATCGATTCCACATCCGCCAAGGTGAACGTAGACCGGCGCAGTTCATTCAGTTCGGTGAAGAGCTGTGCTGCCCGTGGGCCTAGCGTCTTTGTTTGCCTCGACTTGGTCCGCTCGGTGGCGCCATACTTTCGCGTCGCTGGGAAGGTGGCAAATGAGACCATCGAACGCAG
>JANNJF010000683.1:0-4285 GCA_031405715.1 Gammaproteobacteria bacterium
AGCGGCCCGGGCGGCGCTGAGACGGTATTCTTGAACTTGGCCCGCGGCCTCGATTCCACCAAATATCGGTCATATGCCGTCATAAAATCCGAAGGCTGGGTCGCCGGGCAGTTGCGCAAATCGGGACTGGAACCGTTATTCGCCGATGCCCGCGGATCGTTCAATCTGCGCTACCTCTATCAACTCGTGCGCATCGTACGCAAGTACAAGATCGATATTATCCAGTCACACTTGTTCGGATCGAATGTGTACTGCAGCCTCGCCGGCCTGATATGCCGCGTGCCGGTGATCTCGGTCTTTCATGGCGCGGTCGACGTCAACCCGTCCAGCAGGCTGCTGCGCACCAAATTCCGCATCCTCAACCGCGGTTCCGCCCGTGTGGTCTATGTTTCAGACTCGCTGCGTGCCACCATTTTAAAAAGCGGGATGGCGGCCACGCACAAGGCGTGCGTGATCTACAATGGCGTCAACACCGATGACTTCCAGCCGCAGCCCGACCGGACCATCCGAAAACAACTGGGGCTCGCGGACAACGATATCGTCATTGGTTCCATGGGCAATATACGCCGGCCTAAGGGCTATGACGTGCTGCTGCACGCCGCGGCGCAACTCGTCAGCCACTCCCCGCACTATAAATTTCTCATCGCCGGCGACGCCCGCGGCCGTCTCTACGAGGAGTTGCTGCAACTACGCGAACGCCTGGGGCTCACGCAACACGTGTTCTTTCTCGGTTTTCGCGCGGATGTCGCGCAGGTGCTTAACAACTTCGATGTATTTCTGCTGAGCTCCACCAGCGAAGGCTTCTCCATCTCCACCATCGAGGCGATGGCCTGTGGACTGCCCGTGGTGGTTACCCGCAGCGGCGGCCCGGAGGAAATCGTGACAGACCGCGAGGACGGTCTGTTGGTGGATCCGGCCTCGCCGGCGCAAATCGCCGCGGCGCTGGAATCCATCGCCACGGACGCGGCGTTACGCCAACAACTGGCGCACAGGGCACGCGCTACCGTTATCTCCAAGTTCAGCATGCACGCGATGATCAACGCCTACCAGAATCTTTACGCCACACTTTGATCGTCGCGACAGTCGGCTATCACCACCGTAGGGTGGGCATTGCCCACCAAACGCGGCTACGACGTGCACCTGCTGGTGGGCGATGCCCGCCCTACAAACCCATCGCGATGTTTAAATCCGGTCTTGTAGGTCGGGTTAGAGCAGCGTAACCCGACATTTCGTTGCAGACCAAGGTGGAGCAGCAAAGGTGCTTCCGCAGCAAAGGCGGGGTTTTGTTGGGTTACGCCCTTCGGGCTAACCCAACCTACGACTGCGTTTCCAGTACTTCCGCCATCTCGGCGCCTGTTCCCGACAGCGCTCTACCTCGCCCATCCATGGGCTCGCCTGGCGGTCGCCCACCCTGCAAACCCAGCGCGATGTTTAAATCCAGCCCGACAGCTTGGCGAGAAACGCTATCTCATCGAACGCCACATCCTGGTGCACGCCGATGCGCTTGAGCGCATGCGCATCGGCCGCGAGATCGTTCCAGCCTTTCCGGGTGGTACACGCCGCCTGGTAGTAATCCTGCACCAGGCGCTTGACCCCCGGCGTATAGTCGCCGTTGGGATAGCAAAACAGGTCGGCGCTGCGATCCGTGTGTTTTTCGATGATCTCGCGGGAGGTACGCACCTCATCCAGCAGCTGGGATTTGTCCAGCGCGTCACTCAGGCGCACGTGATGTCGGGTGTGCGAGCCGAAACGTACCAGACCACTCGCGGCCATTTCGTTGACCTGGCGCCAATCCAGTATATCCGGCACCACCCCACCCTCTTCCTGTGCGACATGCGGCGCCATGGCGCGCAGCTTTTGATGGATCTCCGCCTCGCTGTAGCGTTTGCACTGTTGGATAATCTCGTCGATCTCGCTGCGCGTCGGCGCACGCTGCCCATACGGGCAGGAAACGCCCAACGCCCGCAGCCAGTCGAACTCGCTCAGCGCCCAGGCGGCGGGCGACTGGCCCCGGCCACGATTCCACAGCAGGCGCGCCAGGCGCTCCGGCCAGAAACCATCCGGCGTCCCGACCATGTCGGAGACAAGAAATATCGTGGCCGGCATCCCGGCCGCTCGCAGCAACGGAAAGGCATAGTCATAGTTGTCGCGCCAACCGTCATCGAAGGTGATGGCGCAGGCCTTTTTCGGCAGCGGCTGGCCGCGTGCGCGCCGCGCCAGCCAGTCCCCCAGGTGCACCACCTCGAAGCGCTCGCGCACGACCCGCAGGTGCATGTTAAAGGTCTCCGGATGCACCACCATACCCGGCTGAATAATCGGCATTTCCGCATGGTCCGGCGGCAGGACCCGGTGGTACATCAGGATCAACAAGGCGGGCCGCCGTGGGGTACGGTTTTGCCTGCCTAGGGTAGCCAGCAGGACGCGTAAGGAGCGCTTCAAGGCCTGTTTCAACATGGCAGCGACCGGAAAGCGTGTATGAGACTGTGTGCGACCCTGCAGGCCCACAGGGCGGAGGATCTGGCGCCATCGTCCACAGCGGACCACGGGGGTGGCGCCACACCCTCCGTGCAACACGCGGCTCCGGTTAAGGCAGGTTCTTGACAATGTACGGACCCAAGCGGTTGGCCACAAAGACCGGCAGCCGCTTCCACAGGCGGATCGCCAATTGATACTTGGGACTGCTGGGCGTGAGCTGGGGCATCCCCTGGCCATCGGCCAGCCAATAGTGCCAGTAGAGCTGTCGTGGCTCAGCACCCCATTGTTTCTTGAAACGGTAGGTTCCGCTGTCGGCCGACGAACGACCAAAGTCAAAAATCCGGTATGAACCCTCAATCGCGCCACGCAACACCTCCCAATAAAGCAGCATGTTCACGCCCATCTGATTGTACTCGCGCAGGGATGATGCCCAGGGTATTTCCAGACGCTCGCCATGGCCCAGCAAAAAGGCCGCCGCCACCGGGCGCTGCTGATGCCGCACCAGCACAATACGCGCAGCGCCGGGAAAGGCCGCCATGATCGCGCTGAAAAATTCATAGGCGTATACCGGCGTCCCCAAATCGCGCATGTTGCGGGCGAACACCCGATAGAATTCCGGCAACAGTTCCACCCCGCCGTGGGCCACCTCGGTCTGCTCACGCTGCGGGCGACGGATCTGGGCGCGCAGCTTCGGGGTGAACCCGTCCCACAGCGCTTCCGGCGAGGTCGGCAAGGCCAATTCCATCACTAACTTGTCGGTACGTACGCTCCATTCGGCCGGGCGCTGCAGCGTATCGCGGAATTCAATGTGCCCAACCCCGGCCTGCTGCGCCTGCTCACAGGCCGCGCGCATGAGGGCCTGCTCGATGTCCGGACTGACGCCGATGGCGCCGCCATAATTCACATACGGCATCGACACCAGGTAGTCGCCGAACAAGCGGCTGCGCAGACGAATGAGGGGCAGTATGCCCAACATCTCGCCCGACTCGCCGGCGGCGTAAAGATACCAGCCCTCATGGCCGAAAAGCGTCTCGATCAATCGCCGCCAGCGGGCGCGATGATACAACGTGGCCTCCCTCCGGGTATCCAGAAACGCGTCCCACGCGGCCTCCTCCCCGTCACCGAGACGTCGAATCGAATAAGGCACCGGGCTAGACATAGGGGCGGCGGGGGAAACCAAGGGCATCACCCGGCACGGCGGCGGACACCCTGCCACCACGGGCTGAGATAAAAGACGCCCAGGGCCAGCAGAATACCGATCAGGTTATAGAGCGCATCCACCATGTCCGCGGTGCGGCCAAAATACGGCTGCAGCACTTCCATCAGCAAGCCCAACAGGGCCAGCCCCGCGGCCAGCCATGCCAGGCGCCCCGAGGTCAGGGGGAAGCGCTGCGCCACCACCAGGAGGGTGAGCATCGTCAGCACCGCATAAGTCGGCACATGGCCGACATTCCACCAGATCGCGCCGATGGCCGCGTCCGCCTGGGTGCCTTCCGGCCACAGGCTCACCAGAACCACTATCAGCAACGAACCCACCCATACGGCCGGTAGCAGGTGCCTGACATCGAAACGCTCAACCACGGGCCGGCTCCGCGCCGAGGCCGAGCCCTTGCAATACCTCGGCCACCGTACCGAATTCAAAGTCCGCCATGAGCTGGCGCAGGCGCGGCTCGCAACGCTCCAGGTTGTTGTAATGGCGGAAGCGGGACAACCAGCCGGTTTTGACCCGCGGCTGGTCCGGATCCACTTCCCAGGGATGCAAATAGAAGATAAAGGGCCGCTGTTCCCGTCGATTGACGCTGGCCAGGGC
>JANNJF010000684.1:0-2037 GCA_031405715.1 Gammaproteobacteria bacterium
CATCCCCAAGGTGGTACGCGAACCTCAGCATGCCGAGAACGTCTCGGGCTAACCTGGAGTGCGGCGGCAAGGCCGCATTTCATGATAATGCTTCTTAGGCAGGGCGCTACACATTAACCGGGGCAAGTTCCCGCACTCCAAAGCAAGACAGCCTCCAAGAAGCTGTCCGATATAACATTTAATTCCTGCTGACCGAACAACCCCCTGCTGACACAACGCTGTCAGCAGGGGGTTGTTATGCTCCTGCGCGCTGTCCACGACTATCCTACGCAGAAACATAACTTCAGCCGGAGATCACCCATGTACACCCTCTACCATCACCCCTATTCCCAGCATGCCCGACGGGTAGTCGCGCTCCTTGAGGACGCAGGACTCCACTACGAGCTGCGTCATGTTGCCTTGGAGAAGAGCGAACACATGTCACCGGAATATATAGCCGTTAATCCAAATCATCAGGTTCCGGTACTTATCGACGGCCAACTAAAGCTATTCGAGTCAAACGCGATCCTGCGATATCTCTGCACAAAACATGGCCTGACGGACTGGTATCCGGACGACCTGCCAACCCGCGCCATGGTCGATCAATGGCTGGATTGGAATCAATGCCGCCTGTTACCGGCGGTGAGAGACATCGTGATGAATAAAGTGTTCCTCGGCGATGCCGGCGACAAAGCAGCCATCGCGCGCGGCGAGAAAAACATGCCGGGGCTGGCCGCCATCCTGGAGGTGGGACTGGCGGGACGTGACTTTCTGACGGGTGATAAACCCACTATTGCCGATCTGTCCATCGGCTCCAACCTCTTTCAACTAGGCTATGCCAAGGCCGTGCCCCAGGGACCGAATATAAAGAACTGGTATCAACGGGTCTGCGGGCTAAAGGGGTTTAAGAAGTCTCTGTCCGGGGCGTTGATGTCCTGATACCCGCCCGAAGGAGCCGACCAGTCCGTGGACTGCCGCTGACGTAATGCAGTCGGCCATCGTCAAGGCACTGAGCGGCTTTTTCAAATCCAACAGACACCCGGCTATGGCCCGGCCGAGCGGTGGAAAGAGAGGAGGAATAGCGTCGATAAGTAAGGCGTGCTGCAGACCAATCCCGTTGGTCACTGCTGATCGGCGATCTCCCGCTGCAAGCGCTCCACCTGATCAAGGATCGCGGAAAATTCGCTGCCGAATTCGGTGAGCTGGTATTCAACCCGCGGAGGTGATTCGGGAAAAACGGTTTTACTCAAAATACCGAACTTGACGAGCTTGCGCAGTCGTTCATTCAATACCTTCGCCGTGAGGCCGTCGATGGCACGCTCCATGGCGCCAGGACGACGCACGTCACGCCGCACCAGGTCGATGACCGTGAGCGACCATTTGCAGCCGATGATGTCCTCAAGCATGCGGGCCACGGGAATGGACGCCGTGTTTTTCTCATTCACCATCAATAATCCTTACCAAAAAGTGTCTATGTTACCGTTTAGTGCCCGGTTTTCATCGCCGTCGTCCATGGCTAGAGTGTGACGAGCGTGGCGCATGCGCGCCACCACTACCGCTATCCATCGGAGCATACCATCATGAAATCTGCTGCACTCGCTATCGCTACTTCGTTCATTCTATCACCGGCCCTGGCCGCCGATAGCGCCAAGGTGCCCTATCCGGAAGGATATCGCCACTGGCACCATGTGAAAAGCATGGTCATCGAGCCGGGACACACTCTATACGATACCTTCGGCGGCCTACATCACCTGTACGCCAACAAACCCGCCGTGGCCGGCTATAAGACCGGCAAGTTCCCGGACGGCGCGGTGATCGTGTTCGATTTGCTTGAGGCGAAGACCGGTGACCACGCAGTCACCGAAGGCGCGCGTAAACTCGTCGGCGTGATGCACAAAGATAAAAAGAAATATGCCACCACCGGCGGCTGGCCGCCGTGCACAGCGTGGGATTTCTCCTGCGTTCCGAGGACATCAACTCCTCGAACGCTTGTTTCACATTGTTCCACACGTGCAGCCGAGTTTTGGGTTTTGTTTTTGCAACCTTGGACTCTCCTCC
>JANNJF010000685.1:0-1422 GCA_031405715.1 Gammaproteobacteria bacterium
CTGGCTCAAGGGCTATGCCGGCCGTGTGCTGGTGGTGGCGGAGACTCCGGGGCGGCGCGAGGTGTTGCGCGGCCTGCTCCAGGATAATGGCTTCTTCCCCACCGCCTTTGACGACTGGCCGGCCTTTCTCGCCGGCCAGGAGCGTCTCGGCCTGAGTGTCGCCGCCCTGGAAAAAGGACTGCTGCTGCGGGAACCGGCCATCGCCGTCATCACCGAGCCCCAGCTGTACGGCGAGCGCGCCGCCCAGCGTCGGCGCCGGACCCAGTCGGCGCGGGACCCGGATGCGGTCATCCGCCATCTGGCGGAGCTGCGCCTGGACGACCCGGTGGTGCACGAGGACCATGGGGTGGGCCGCTACCGCGGCCTCCAGACCCTGGACGTGGGGGACGGCCCGACGGAATTTCTGACTCTTGAATACGCCGGCGGGGACAAGCTCTATACCCCGGTGACGGATCTGGCGCGCATCAGCCGCTATACCGGCACCCACCCGGACCAGGCGCCGTTGCACAAGCTCGGCAGCGACGTCTGGGAAAAGGCCAAGCGCCGCGCCCGCGAGAAGGCGCACGATGCGGCGGTGGAATTGCTGGAGGTGCAGGCCCTGCGCCTCAGCCGGGCCGGCCATGCCTTCCCCCTGCGGGACGACCAGTACGCCGCCTTCGCCGCCAGCTTTCCCTTCGAGGAAACCCCGGACCAGGCGCGCGCCATCGAAGACACCCTGCGGGACATGGAGGCCAGCCGGCCCATGGACCGGCTGGTGTGCGGCGACGTGGGATTCGGCAAGACGGAGGTGGCCCTGCGCGCGTCCTTCCTCGCGGTGCAGGGACAACGGCAGGTGGCGGTGCTGGTGCCCACCACCTTGCTGGCGCAGCAGCACTTCCAGAACTTCAGCGATCGCTTCGCCGACCTGCCGGTGAAGATCGAACTGCTGTCGCGCTTCCGCAGCAAAACCGAGCAGGCGGAGACCCTGCAGCACCTGGCACTCGGCAAGGTGGACATCGTCATCGGCACCCATCGTCTTTTGCAAAGCGATGTGCGGTTCAAGAACCTCGGGCTGGTGATCATCGACGAGGAACACCGCTTCGGCGTGCGCCAGAAGGAACAGCTGAAGAAGTTGCGCAGCGAGGTGGATATCCTGACCCTCACCGCCACCCCCGTGCCGCGCACCCTCAACATGTCCTTGTCCGGCCTGCGCGACATTTCCATGATCGCCACCGCACCGGAGGCGCGCCTGTCGGTGAAGACCTTCGTATGCGAATGGAACGATGCCCTGCTGCGCGAGGCCTTCCTGCGGGAGATCCGCCGCGGCGGTCAGGTGTACTTTCTGCATAACGACGTCAAGACCATGGCGCGCGCGCTGGAACAGCTGCGCAGCTTGGTGCCGGAGGCGGACATCCGCATGGCCCACGGGCAGATGCCGGAACG
>JANNJF010000686.1:0-4138 GCA_031405715.1 Gammaproteobacteria bacterium
GTCCTGACCTTCAAACAGCCGATGCAGCAGGGTCGGGTTGTGCACATCCCCCTGCACCAGCTGCACGGTCGGCAGGACCAGCAGGTCACGCTGCCGCTCGCGCCGGCGGGTGATGATGGTCACCGCGTGCCCGGCGGCCGCCAGGCGCCGGGTGATATGGCGACCGATAAATCCGGTTCCCCCTAAGATACATATCCTGCGTTGGCGCATCGACAAACTCCTCCCGCTAGCCAATGACTCGATGGGGAATACCGAACAGGGTCCGGCCGCGGCGGTACCGCAATCAAGGCATTGTGGCGAAGCTGGGGAGCGCCAGTCAAGCGCGAAGCCTGGGGACATCCATACAACTACCGGCGTTTATCGCTAGGGAGAAGCGGATGCGTCGTCGAGGGGACGGATCAGCAACATGCGATCCTGCAGGCGCAGGCGCGTATTGCCCAGACGGTAGGCGTATACCATGGTAAACCCGAGCACATTCTTCACGTAGTCGCGGGTCTCGTTGAAAGGGATGGATTCGACCCAGGCATCGGCCTCCAGGCCCTCGGCCTCGGGCAACCATCCCTTCACCCGATGGGGACCGGCGTTATACGAGGCGGTGGCCAGCACCTGATGACCATTGTTGGCGTCCAGGACATTCTTGAGATAGCCGGCACCCAGTCGCAGGTTGTTCTCCACCTTGAGGATGGCGCTGTTGCTGTTGATGTTCAGATTGAGGCGGCGCCCGGTCTGCCGCCCGGTCTGCGGCATGAGCTGCATCAACCCTAAGGCACCCGCGCCGGAACGGGCATCGGTAACAAAGGCGCTCTCCTGGCGCAGCACGCCATACACCCAGCTTGGGTCGATATCGCTCTTTTGGGCACTGTCCTCCACCATGTCGCGATAGAGTATGGGGAAGCGCAGTTCCAGGTCATCCAGGTGATCGCTCTTGGCCACGGTGAAAATCGCGCGGTCGTACCAGCCCCAGTGACGCGCCAGTACCGCCGCTACCTGCAGGTCGCGGCTGCGCATGGCGCGCGTGGCCCACGTCCACTGGCGGCGAGCGGCAGTAATCTCACCCATGATGAACAACTCCTTGGCCATCTGTATGCCAGGCTGCGCCAGCATGGCGCTGATCTCCTCCGGCGAGGCATCGATGCTGACGTGCTGCATGGAATAGTCGCGCCCCACGTGATCGGCGGCGAGAAATCCATAATAACTGCGCTCCGTGGCGAGCTCACTGAAGATCGGCCAGGCGGCTTTTTTATCGCCGGTCTTCTCCAGCAGGCGCGCCTTCCAATATAGCCACTCACTGTCTTTCTGCTCGTCCTCCGTCAGGGCGGAGATAAAACGCAGGCCTGTCTGCCATTGGCCCGCACGCAGCGCGGCGCGCACCCGCCACTGGCGCAATGACTCGTCATTGTTGCTCGCCGACACCGCCGACAACCACTCCACCGCACCGGGCAGATGCTGCTGCGCGGCGAGTATGCCGACCCAACGCAGCACGTAGTTGTCGTCCTCACCGAAGAATTCATATTTTTCCTTGAGACGCGACCATTCCTTCATCGCCTCCGCCGGGTCGGTGAAACCCAGCCGCACCACGCCGTAGCGAACCACCGTGCGCGCCACCGGTGTCTCCACCGGGTAACGCATATCACGCAACTCACGCGCGGGGTTACGATGCATGGCCAACCAGCGGTCGACCCAGACGCGGTCGCCTTGATCGAGGTAAGACTTGAGGTCCTGGGCGAGACTCAGGTTGCGCCGCTCCATGGCAAGACCGATGCGGTCCCACACCAGCTGGCTGCTCATGCGCCCGGCCTTGCGCCAGGCGCTGAACACCACATCACACGCTGGCGGCAAATTGCTGCCGGTCAACCACAGATACTCGACCTCGGCCAGCAAGGCAAACTGCTCCTGACTGGTGCGCAGCAGGTGATCGAGGCGGCGGCAGTTCAGCTCGGACGATTGCTCCACCTCGCGATACTCCTGCAGGAAGGTGTCCCAATCCTGCCGCTGGGCAAGGTACTGCAACCACTTCAGGCGCAGATGGCCGCTCACCGGTGAGTCCTGGTTGCTGTTGATGAAGGTACGCAGGGATTCTTTCGATGTGTCGGGAATGCGGTCCTTGAGGTATTCGTAGTCCAGGTAGCCGCGCAGAATATAATTGTCCAGCTCGCCGCGCAGCTGGCGGTAGCGCCGCAGGTCCCCGGACTTGATGGCAGCTTGTGCGGTCTGCCAGGTACGCCGGTCCTGCTCCTCGCTATCGGTGCTGGCGTGGGCCAAGGGCAGCAAACCGGTGCTGACGGCAATCAGGATGAAATGGAAAACAAAACGGGGCATCATGCTTGAGTATTATAGATAGCAAAACTCCAGAGTGTGTCCACTTCCGCGATCTAATCTGCAGGGACCCGACCAATGGTTATGACGAGTGTTAATCCTTACACCGGCGCTAACGTAAAGACCTACGCTGCGTGGAACCATACGCAGATTGATGCGGTTATGCAACAAACGTCATACGCGGCGGCGGCGTGGAACCTGAGCTCGTTGCACCACAGAAGCGCAGTGCTGCAGCAGGTAGCGAACCACTTGCGCGCGAATAGCACGCGCTATGCCGGCCTGATCACCCTGGAGATGGGAAAGCCCATCCGCGAGGCGCGGGCGGAGATCGAAAAATGCGCCTGGGGGTGTGACTATTACGCCGAGCATGCCGCGCGGTTTCTGGCAGACGAGGTCATCGAGAGCGACGCGCACCGGAGCTACGTTGCGTACCAGCCCCTGGGAACGGTGCTGGCGGTGATGCCGTGGAATTTCCCTTTCTGGCAGGTATTCCGCTTCGCCGCCCCCACGTTGATGGCGGGTAACGCCGCACTCCTCAAGCACGCCTCTAACGTACCGCAATGCTCCCTGGCGATCGAGGAGATCTTCCGCAGCGCCGGCCTGCCGGAAAATGTGTTCCGCAGCCTGCTGCTGGACGGTGCGGGCGCCGAGGCGCTCATCGGCGACCCGCGCATCCAGGCGGTCAGCTTCACCGGCAGCGAGGCCGCCGGCCGGCGGGTGGCGGCGGCGGCCGGGGCGCACCTCAAGAAGAGCGTGCTGGAACTCGGCGGCTCGGATGCCTTTATCGTGCTGGCCGACGCCGACCTGGAACGGGCGGCGGAGGTGGGCGTAGCCTCGCGCTTCCTCAACGCCGGTCAGAGCTGTATTGCGGCCAAGCGCATCATCGTCGTCGACGCCATCGCCGCGGAATTCATCAGTATCTTCAGCCAAAAAATTGCAGCCCTGGTGGTGGGGAACCCCACGGACGAAGACACGCACATCGGGCCCATGGCACGTGCCGACCTGCGCACCGAACTGCACCGGCAGGTGACCGAGTCCATCCGGCGTGGCGCGCAGCCCCTGCTCGGTTGCGCGCCATTACCTGAGGAAGGGTTTTTCTATCCGCCCTCCCTGCTCGATCACGTGCGCCCCGGCATGCCGGCTTACGAACAGGAACTGTTCGGGCCGGTCGCCTGCATCCTCCGCGCAGAGGACGATGAGGATGCCCTGCGCATTGCCAACGACACCCGCTATGGCCTGGGCGGCAGTGTCTGGACGCGGGATGCGGAAAAAGGCGAGGCCTACGCCCGCCGCCTGCAGTGCGGTGCGGCCTTCGTCAACGGGCTGGTGAAAAGCGATCCACGCCTACCCTTCGGTGGCATCAAGGCGTCGGGTTATGGGCGCGAGCTGTCGGTGCACGGCATACGCGAGTTCGTCAATGCCAAAACCCTCTGGATAAAATAGCCCCGCCACCGCTGGCATTTTCCAGCTACAATTCCTGGCACGTGCCCTTTCCGGTCCAACTAAACAACCACATTTGGATACCTTGATCATTTATCTGGCGCTGGGTGCTTTCGCCGGCACCCTCGCGGGGTTGCTCGGCGTCGGTGGCGGGCTCATCATCGTGCCGGTGTTGGTGACGCTGTTTCATGCCGACGGTATGCAGGCATCGGTCGTCGTGCACACGGCCATCGGCACCTCCCTCGCCACCATCGTGGTTACCTCCGTGTCATCGGTCTATGCCCACCACCGGCATGCGGCGGTACTGTGGACGGTCTTTCGACGACTGACACCGGGGATAGCCATCGGCGCCCTCATCGGCGCCGTCGTCGCCGATGCCCTG
>JANNJF010000687.1:0-7541 GCA_031405715.1 Gammaproteobacteria bacterium
CCTTGTTTGGTTGGAAACTGCAAGCTACGAAAAAATAAAAGGTCGGAGCCTATTTTTACGATGCCGCGCGCCTCGACGCGCAGGCGCCACACCGCGATGACGACGACAACTGCGTGCTACAGGTAAAGATTGCCTGCCCGGAAGGAAAATCAAGCAGCGCGGAAGTTAAGCGATCAATCTTCATTTCGGGGTCGCGTTCAATCAGGGCCACAACTCTCCGCGGTTCCTCTCCCCAGACAAACCGCGACGTGGTAATCGGATAACAACCAATGTCCATCAGACCGCCTCCGCCGTCTTCAGGGATGTTCCGGATATTTTGCGGGTCTCGGTTGGTGTAACTAAAGAATCCGGTGATCGAACGCAATTCCCCGATCCTCCCTTCCCGAATAAGGTCGCGTGTGGTGAGCCATTGAGGGTGGGTTCGGACCATGAAAGCTTCTGCGATCTTCACGCCCGAGCGATCGCGCGCATCCAGGAGTTGTCTGGCTTCAGCAACCGTCAGACTAATCGGCTTTTCGCAGAGCACATGTTTGCCTGCCTCCGCAGCTTTGATGGACCAGGGAACGTGCAGGTGGTTCGGCCACGCCGCACGAGCTGCGTCATCTGGTGCATAATTACGCCCAGAGCGCCGACACCCCGGGCATGACCCTGATGTTCGAGTCCTTCGGTTTCAAGAAGGGCACGCCCCTGGATGCCGACTACGTGTTCGATGTACGCTGCCTGCCGAACCCCCATTGGCAGGAGGAACTGCGCAGCCTCACCGGGCTGGATGCGCCGGTGGTACGGTTTCTCGATAACGAGGAAAAGGTGCAGAATATGCAACAACAGCTCTGTCACTTCCTGGAAACCTGGCTGCCCAGTTTCGAGGCGGAGCATCGCAGCTACATGACCATCGCCATCGGCTGTACCGGCGGCCAGCACCGCTCTGTCTACCTCGTCAACAAGCTGGCGGACTATTTTTCCAACAAAGGTATCAAGGCGCTGGTGCGTCATCGGGAGTTACCATGATCGGTTTACTGATTCTTGCCCAGGAGCAGTTTGGCAAGGGATTGCTACACTCTGTCGAGCATGTGCTGGGCGAGCTGCCCGCGCAGCTCGAAGCCATGCCGGTGGATTATCTCAAAATGCCGGAACAGATCATCCAGAGCATGCGGCCGTACATCACCCGCCTGGATCAGGGCCAGGGCCTGCTTGTCCTGGCGGATGTCTACGGGGCCTCGCACACCAATGCAGCCTGCCGGCTGTTGAGCGAGCATCACATGGAGCTGGTTAGCGGAGTGAATCTACCGATGCTGATACGCGTACTCAATTATCGGCACCTCACCCTCGATGACCTCATCAACAAGGCCGTGAGCGGCGGTATCGAAGGCATCGTGCGTGCCCCGCACCCCCTGCGTGTGGCGGAGGGCGGCCGATGAAAAGCCTGTCCATCACGATTATCAATAAACTCGGCATGCACGCGCGTGCCTCGGCCAAATTTGTCGGCCTGGCCTCGCAGTTCAAATGCGATGTCACCCTGGGCAGAAACGGTCAACAGGCCAACGGCAAGAGCATCATGGGTATCATGATGCTCGCTGCCGGCAAAGGCACCCAACTGGATCTGCACGTGGACGGGGACGACGAAGAACGCGCGCTCAGCGCCTTGTGCGAACTGATCCACAATCGCTTCGGCGAGGACGAATAGCGCCATGCTCTCCCTGCACGGTACCGGCGTCAGCAGCGGTATCACCATCGGCAAGGCCTATGTGCTGCATCGGGAACGCCCCGAGGTGCCCGAGTACGTACTGCCGGCGCTCCTGATCGAGGATGAAATCGCGCGCTTTAAGGCCGCCATCGATAACGCACGCAGCCAGCTGGAACGCATACGCAAACACATCCCGCGTTCGGCGCCGCCGGAAATCGCCAGCATCATCGACACCCACCTGCTGATCTTGCACGACAAGATGATTTCCGAGGCGCCCATCGGCACCATACGCAAGCGCCAGTGCAACGCCGAATGGGCGCTCAACATCCAGAGCGACCTGCTCGGCAAGGTGTTTGAGCAGATGGACGACCCGTACCTGCGCAACAAGAAAACCGACGTCAACCAGGTGGTCGACCGGGTGTTGCGCAATCTGCTGCTCAACCAGGAGGACGAACACGAACAGATCTCCGACGCCCTGGAAGGCCAGATCGTCGTGGCCAACGACCTGACGCCGGCGGACACGGTGCTATTGAAACACAATCACATCGGCGCCTTCATCACCAACCTGGGCGGTCCCATTTCGCACACGGCGATCCTCGCGCGCAGCCTGGAGATCCCCGCGATCGTTGCGGTGCACAACGCCACCCGCTACATCCGCAATGGCGACGACCTGATCGTCGACGGCAAGCTCGGCACGGTAATCGTCGCCCCGGAAAAGAACATCGTCGCCGAGTACCGCCAGAAGCAGAAAGACATCGTGCAGCTGAAGCGTGTGCTCGAGACCATCAAGGCCAGCCGCTCGGTCACGCGCGATGGTAGCGATATTGCCCTGTATGCCAATATCGAATTGCCAGATGACGTCAAGGGAGTGAAAAAAGTCGCGGCGGAAGGCGTCGGTCTGTACCGCACTGAATTCCTCTTCATGAACCGCCCGGAGCCACCGGGCGAGGACGAACAATACCGCGCCTACGTGAAGGTCGTGAAGGCCCTGGATGGCAAGCCGGTCACCATACGCACCCTGGACCTCGGGGCGGACAAACGCGTGGACGGCGGTGGCCGCGCGGGCGAGGCCGTCAGCGTCAACCCGGCCCTGGGTTTGCGCGCCGTGCGTATGTGCCTGCAGGACCCCGCCCTGTTCCGGCCGCAGCTGCGCGCCATCCTGCGCGCCTCGGCGCAAGGACCGGTCCGTATGATGATCCCGATGATCTCCAGTCTGGACGAGGTGTTACGCGTATTGGATCTGGTGGAGGAGACCAAGGCGGACCTCACGCGCGAGAACGAAAAATTCGACGCGAACATCGAGGTGGGCGGAATGATCGAAGTCCCGGCCGCGGCGGTGGCCGCCGATCTGTTCGCGCCGCACCTCGACTTCCTGTCCATCGGCACCAACGATCTTATCCAATATACCCTGGCCATCGATCGCGTGGATGACGCCGTCAACTACCTGTACGACCCGCTGCATCCCGCGGTGCTGCGGCTCATCGCCATGACCATCAATGCCGGGCAGGCGGCGCAAATCCCCGTGGGCATGTGTGGCGAAATGGCGGGCGACCCGCATTACACGCGTCTGCTTCTGGGTCTGGGCCTGCGTGAGTTCAGCATGCACCCTTCCGGCCTGCTGGAGATCAAACGCATCGTGCGGGAAAGCGAACTGGATTGTCTGCGGCAGGCCGCGGTGGAAATCATGCAGGCGCGCGATACCGCCACGTTGCATGCACTGGTGGAGAAACTGAACAGCAACTGAGTCCGCGGTGTCGCCGGAACACGGGGCCTATGCTCAGCGGCGGTAGGGATTCTTCGGTAGGTGGGGACCCATCTCTTCGCCGACCGTCTGCGTCAAAACCGGCGGCGGAATGACAAATGCCCGGCGTCGGTCATCCACGATGGCGTACGTCCCTTTTTTATACTTGGCTTTGCTGGCGTCGAAGCCCTCTTCCACCCGCGTGGTGAAGCTTTCTTTCAGCACGGAAACGACGTTGATTTTCTTCAGGCGGAAGGGGCGCCAGAAGGGGGTCGGGCGGCCGGAGGAGGAATAACCACGGACCTGAAACGCGTCCATCAGCACTTCGCCGCTCTCCGCCGTGTAAATTGCGTGGGGCTCCAGGATGCGAATATGACTCTGTCCATGATAGCGGATGGCCACGCAGTGCTTCTCTTTGATGGCACGCGTCAGCAGCTTGAGGATGTTAGGCATCATACCAGCGACCTTTTTCTTACGTTTAGCGGGCATTTGGGCAAATTATAGTACGCTTTGCGCCTTCTCGCCGGCAAGATTTCCGGATAAATGGCCATTTCCGTGGCGTGTACGGTCCTGGCAGGGAGGGACTCTGCCCCGCCGGTCCCGAGTCACACCAGAAACAGGCTGGCCAGACCCAGAAACGAAAAGAATCCCACCACATCCGTCACCGTGGTCAGCACCACCGTGCCCGCCAGCGCCGGGTCGACCCCGAACTTGCGGATCAGCAGGGGCAGCACCACCCCGGCCAGCGCCGCGGCGAGCAGATTGATCACCATGGCGGCGCCTATGATCAGCCCCAGCATATAGGTGTGATAGGCAAAATAGGCCACGGTCCCCACCACCACCGCCCAGATCAGCCCATTCAGCAGCCCCACGGCCAATTCCTTGGTCAGCACCCGCATCGCATTCACACCGGTGATCTGGCCCATGGCGATACCGCGAATAACGATAGTCAGCGTCTGGGTGCCGGCGTTGCCGCCCATGCCCGAGACGATAGGCATGAGCACGGCCAGCGCCACCACCTTGACGATGGTTTCCTCGAACAACCCGATGACCCAGGAGGCAAGAAAGGCCGTCAGCAGGTTGACGCCCAGCCACAAGGCACGGCTCCTGGTGGTACGCGCCACCGGGGCGAAGATGTCTTCATCCTCGCTCAAGCCAGCGCGCGCCATCACCGTACGATCCGCCTCTTCGCGGATGACGTCCACCACGTCGTCCACGGTGATACGTCCGAGCAGGCGATCACGCTCGTCCACCACGGGCGCCGTGATCAGGTTGTAGCGTTCGAACGCGGCGGCCACTTCCTTGTCCGGTGTGAGCGCCTGAAACTTGGTGATGTCGCGCTTCATTACCTGACTCACGCGCAGCTGCGAATCAGCGGTCAACAGCGCCGACAGGGACAGTTCACCGATGAGCCGGTCACTGCGATCGACGACAAAAAGACGATTGGTGTGTTCCGGCAGCTCGCCCCGGCGACGCAGATAACGCACCACCACTTCCAGGGACAGATTCTCGCGCACCGTGACGGTGTCCACATTCATCAAACCGCCGGCGGTGTCTTCCGGGTAGGACATGACCGCGCCCAGGCGCTGGCGGTCCTGCTGGTCCATGGCGAACAGAATGCTGGCGATCACCTCGTCGGATAAATCCGGGAGCAGATCGGCGATATCGTCGATATCCATGGTGCGCGCGGCGGCCACCAGCTGCGCGTTGTCCATCTTGCTGATGAGGTCGTCGCGCACGCCCTCCGCCACTTCCAGCAATACCTCACCCGCGATATCGGAGCCAACCAAGGCCCACAACGCATGGCGCTGGGCGGGGTGCAGACTTTCCAGATAGCTACCGATATCCGCCGGATGCAGTTCGGCAAGAATAGTGCGCACATCCTCAATGCGGTCTTCATCGAGGGCGTTAACGATCAGTTTGAGCTTGTCAGGTTCTTTTTTTCTACGCATGTCCGTCAAGCTCATCCAGCGTTGGACCAGGGTGCTGCCGGCTTTCTACCAGCACTGGCATGAGTGTAGTGGCAACGCAGAAATTCCGGAAGTCTTCCGGCAATAATTTGTCGGCAGGCTGGTTGCACATGCGACCACATCACCTCAACGGAGCGCGGCGGCTTGCCGCCGCGTTAGCTAAAGCGGGAGCAAGCTCCCGCACTCCACAAACGGCCTTGATTTGCAGAGGATATAAACGAAAACGCCGCCCTGGCAGGCGGCGTCGCGGGGACAACAGCGGCAACGTCGGCCGATCAGCCGCCGGCCACGGTCATATTTTCTATCAGGATGGAGCCGGTGCGGGTACTGCCACGCCGGTCCACGTCGTTGCCGATCTCGCGGATGTGCTGGAACATGTCTTTCAGGTTGCCGGCTACGGTGATTTCCTCCACCGGGTACTGGATCTCACCCTTCTCCACCCAGAAACCGGCGGCGCCGCGCGAATAGTCGCCGGTCACGTTGTTGACGCCGAAACCGATCAGTTCGGTGATGAGCAAGCCGGTGTGCATGGTCTTGAGCAGCGCCGCCAGGTCGTGCGGCCCCGATTGTATGCTCAGGTTGTGCACGCCGCCGGCATTGCCCGTGGTCTGCATGCCTAACTTGCGTGCCGAATAACTGTCCAGCACGTATCCCAGCAATATTCCGTCGCGCACCAAGTCCCGGTCGCGCGTCACCACACCCTCGTTATCGAAGGGCGCACTGCCCAGTCCGCGCGGCAGATGCGGCTGTTCGTAGATGCGCACCAGCGGCGCAAACACCGGCTTGCCCAGGTGGTCGAGCAGAAATGACGCCTGGCGATACAGACTGCTGCCGCGCACGGCGCCGATAAAATGCGACAGCAGGCTGGCGGCCACCGGCGCTTCGTAGATCACCGGTGTCTGACAGGTCTTGAGTTTACGCGCACCCAGGCGCCGCACCGTACGCTTGGCCGCTTGGCGCCCTACTGCGTCCGCCGCCTCCAGGTCCGCTTTGCTACGCGCCGTGGTGTACCAGTAGTCCCGCTGCATGCCACTGTCGTCCTGGCCGATAACGGCGCAGCTCAGGCTGTGGCGGGTGGCCGCCACGACGCCGAGAAAGCCGAGGGAGTTGCCATACACCTCCAGGCCCTCGTGACTGGACAGGGAAGCGCCCTCGGAGTTCTGGATGCGTGGGTCGGCGTCGCGCGCAGCACTCTCGCAGGTCTGCGCCAGGGCGATGGCGCTTTCCATACTGGGGTTCCAGGGATGATAGAGATCCAGATCGGGGATGTGGGTCGCCAGGGCGTCACGGTCCGGCAGGCCGGAAAATTCGTCCGCGGCGGTGTAGCGCGCGATGCTGGCGGCGGCGCGCACCGTATCGCGCAGCGCCGCGAGACCCAGATCCGAGGTGCTCGCCGATCCGCTCTTCTGGCCGAAATACACAGTGATGCCCATGCCCTTATCGCGGGTGTGCTCCACGGTTTCGACCTCCCCCAGACGCACGTTGACCGACAGGCCCTGGCTTACGCTGATACTCGCCTCGGCGGCGCTGGCACCCTGACGCTGGGCCTCCGCCAATACTTCCTCGACCAGGGCAGTGAGCTGTTCCGGCGTGGAAGCGGATTTTGTTTCAGACAATGTGGTCGGTGACATGGACAGGTTACCTTGTAGTGTGATGATTCGCGCGCGCCGTCAGATACAACTGGGCGTATCGCGCGCGTACTTCTGCTTCAGGAATCTCTGAACAAATGGCAAAAACTATCCTGCTACGTCCCTCTCCCTTAGGGAGAGGGACAGGGTGAGGGGAGAATCTATGACCGCCCCCTCACCCTAACCCTCTCCCCCGAAAACCACGGGGGAGAGGGAATTTGTTTCGTGCTTTTCAGAGCAACATACAATGCCGGGTGATTACTGCTGCGTGCCACCGACTGTCAGGCCATCGATCAACAACGTCGGTTGACCCACCCCCACGGGCACACTCTGGCCATCCTTGCCGCAGGTACCGACACCGCTGTCCAGCTGCAGGTCATTGCCCACACGGGACACGCGCGTCAGCACGTCCGGCCCGTTGCCGATGAGGGTGGCACCCTTGACCGGACGGGTGATCTTGCCGTTTTCGATGAGATAGGCCTCACTCGCGGAAAACACGAACTTGCCCGAGGTGATGT
>JANNJF010000688.1:0-4634 GCA_031405715.1 Gammaproteobacteria bacterium
TCCAGCGCCGCCTCAAAGCCGAAATCGTTCCCATGCATATCGGAAATAATTGCTACACGCATGGGCTAAATTCTCTCAATTCAGAAATTACAGAGAGAAGATACGGCAGCGCTTATACGTTGTGCTGACATTATAATTTCACTTCATAGATCCGAAGGCTTCGGCCTGGTTCTTGCCGAGGCCATGCTGCAAGGAAAGCCAGTGGTGGCTACCGGCTGGTCTGGAAATGTCGACTTTATGAATGCAGCAAACTCGGTGCTTATTGATTATCAGCTTGTGCCTGTTCACGATAAGCAAGGAATCTACTTGGACAGTGATCAGTTCTGGGCTGAACCTGTTTTAGAACAGGCAGCGGACTGGCTACACAAGCTCGCAATGAGTAAAGAAATGAGAAATCAATTAGGCATTGCCGCAGCGCGGGATGCAGAAAAATTCTTCAGCCTTGAATCTTTTAAAGATGCAGTTGGCAATTTTAATTGAGGGAACCTCTAAAAATTCCCCCATTCTAACGCACTAACAACAAAATGCGAGACACCAAAATGCTCCAATCCGGCTTCTTTGATCTTCAGGCTCGTTTCGGCAAGCTCGATGCTATCGGCGATCCACTGAAGGCGTTAAACGAGGTGGTGGACTGGTCGGTGTTCGAGCCGGTCCTCAGGCAAGGATTAAAGAAAGAGAAGACGAGCAACGCCGGGCGCCCCGGCTTCGATCCGTCGCTCATGTTCAAGGTGCTGATCCTGCAAAGCCTCTATAACCTGGCCGATGGTCAGACCGAGTTTCAGATTCGCGATCGCTTCACCTTTATGCGCTTCCTCGGACTGACCCCGGAGAGCCGCATCCCGGATGAGAAAACCATTTGACTGTTTCGTGAGACCCTCAAGGCCCGGTCGGTTTACGACAAGCTCTTCGAGGCCTTCGGCCGCTATCTGGAGAACCATGGCTGGGCGGCGAAGCAAGGCACCGTCATCGATGCCCGCCTCATCGAGGTGCCGAAGCAACGCAACACGCGATCTGAAAACGCCACGATCAAAGAAGGCTTGATGCCCGCCGCCTGGGAAAAGCACCCCGCCAAGAAAGTGCAGAAGGATATCGAGGCGCGCTGGACACAGAAGAACGGCAAGAACTACTACGGCTACAAGAACCATATCGCCATCGACACCCAGCACAAATTCATTCGCCGTTACGCTGTCACCGCAGCCAATGTGCACGACAGCCAGCGCTTCGAGCGGCTCCTTGATCGGCGCAACATCAGTCCCCGGGTTTACGCCGATTCGGCCTACCGATCCGACGAGCACGAACGGCGGCTCTTGCGCAAGGGCTTCACGAGCCGTGTGCACCATCGGACCTGGAAGGATCAAACGCTGACCCAGCGCCAACAAAAGGAAAACCGCGCCCGTTCGCGCATCCGCGCCCGTGTCGAGCACGTCTTCGGGCATCAGGTGAAGTCCATGCGCCAGACGTTGGTACGAGGCATCGGCTTGGCACGCATTCGTACGCGGGTCGCGCTGGCGAATCTAGCCTATAACATGAGCCGGCTAGCGCAACTACGCCCGCAGCCCGCCTAACGGATGTGGCCAATGACAAAAAGCAGTAACCGAGGGGCTAAGATCGACACGATTAAAGACAACATTCACCCGACAGCGAATTCGCCGATGTGATGCGTGCGTTGAGCCGAGTGCGGAGTAGAAAAAATGAATTTTTAGAGGTTCCCTTGAGTTTTCTTCTCGTCCTTATTTGAAGTTCACTTTGGACGCGTTAGCTTCTTCGACAGCTTGGCCGCCATATCTCCAGCCGCCGTGGCGGGCATTCTCACGCAATGTCTAAGGTTGTGAGCGTTCATCAATTCAATCCAAAATATAAAAGAGGAAATAAAGCTATGCGTAAATCTAGCGTAGTTGCGATACTGTCACTGTCGATCCTTTCGGCAGCATTGATTAGTGGATGTGTTCAGGACGATCAAGATGTACTAGGGGGAATTACTTCTGAAAATGACGGAAGTATGTGCGTGTTAGATGCTATTAACGGTGCGGCTGCAGTGCCGGTCACAAAAATCAAGCAACCGGCCACTCTCACGGTGGCTGGTTGGGCGGTTGACCATCGGAATCGCACAGTGCCTTCGGAAGTCAGCGTCGAGCTAGTTTCAGTGGATGGCAAGGAGAGGGTTACTGGTGCGGCACGCCGCGGGACAAAGCGTCCTGATGTTGCGAAAGCATACAACAACCCGGCATATGATGGCGGTGGTTTTGATGGAGGAGTAAATGTCGATAAGGCAAAACCTGGGCGCTATAGCATTCGGATCGTGCAAAAGAGTGGTGCAACGTCGCTTTCGTGCAATCTAAACAGGGCCATCGAAATAGAATGACAAGATGCTAAGCGTTGGTGACGCTGTGGGGGCGATGCTGGGTGTCCTCTCCTTGATGTCAGTGTCCGGTAGTCATAGCCGTGCAAATGCAAAACTGGTGTGATGGCTATGACATCGTCAATTACCGTCTTGGTCGTCAACTGGAACAGCGGCACGCTGCTACAAGAGTGTTTGAAAAAGTTGTCAAGACAAACCGTCATGCCGCTGCGCGTGCTGGTAGTGGATAACGCCAGCTCTGATCATTCCGCCGCCTGTGCCGGACAGTTTGCCGGGGTCAAGCTTCTTAAGATGACTGCCAATCTTGGCTTTGCTGCCGGCAACAACCACGCCTTGGCTGAATGCGACACCGAGTTTGTGGCTCTCCTCAACCCCGATGCTTTTCCGGAACCAGATTGGCTTGAACGCTTACTTGCAGCCGCTGGTGCCCATCCGGATGCAGCTGCGTTTGGCTCACGTCAGTTGTGCCAGGGTAATCCTGAAGTTTTGGACGGTATCGGTGATAGCTATCACATGAGTGGGCTGGTCTGGCGTGAGCGGCATGGCGCGCTCCAGCAGACGCGTGATCTGGTCCCACGGGAGATATTTTCCCCCTGTGCCGCAGCAGCCTTATATCGGCGTCTGGCCTTGGTGGATGTAGGTGGGTTTGACGACGACTACTTCTGTTACATAGAGGATGTGGACTTGGGCTTTCGCTTGCGCTTGGCGGGGCACAAAGCCATGTATGTGCCCGATGCGGTGGTCCATCATGTCGGCTCGGCGACCACGGGTGGGCAGCGCAGCGGTTTTTCCGTATATCACGGACACCGCAATCTGGTTTGGGCCTTTGTGAAGAACATGCCGGGAGCCTTGTTTTGGCTACTGCTGCCGCTTCATTTGCTAATGAATCTGGCCATGGTCGGAGTGTTCATGGCACGCGGACAAGGCGGTGTGATCCTGCGGTCCAAGGGGGATGCCATTAAGGGCTTGCCGCAGATGTGGGTGAAGCGCCAGCAGATTCAGGCTAGACGCGTCGTTAAAGTTCGAGAAATCTGGCGGGCCTTGGATAAACGCTTGGTTTCTCGCAAGCAAGGTCGCTAGTGTCCTGAATCAGAAGTTCGTTGAATATCATTACGCCCCGGTGCTGGACAGTGATGGTTGTAGGGTGTGTTCCACGCACCGCTTTATGTCGATAGGTGCGTGGCGCACCCTACGCATTATTTATATAGGTACGAATTCCAGACTCAGGTGCAAGGCGAGTCGGAAAACACAGATCTCCCTCTGCCCGCCTTGTTTGCACCGCGAATAAACGTCACAATCGCCTCATATATTGAAGCGAATAAGGCATGCAAACGCCTCAGATGTGGATCTGGCAGCAATCCGACTGGCTGCAATTTCGCTGGGCCCAAGGTGCGCTGGTCCAGGTATTTGCACGCGCGCGGCTGGTTCAGGGCAAGGTGCTGGGCGCTACGCAACTGCTGGATCCCAAGGTGTTGGGCAAGCGCGTGCTTCATTGAGGCAAACCCTCGACTCTGCCGTGGTGTGGTGCGGAAGAATCCCATCCCCCTCCTAGCCCCCCTTGTAAGGGGGGCTAATGAAGTCAGCTGCCGGGGGCGGCGCACGGTTTTATGCGCCCCTTTGAGGGGCCCGGCCAATAAGCCCCCGGCTTTGCCGGGCTCGATGACATGGTAACTACAATGGATATACTCGGACGTATACACAAAGTAGTTACGAGGTGAAGTAATGAGCGCGCGGCCAATAGTGAAGTTTGAGGGTACGGTTCAGTCTTGGGGCAATAGTCTGGGGTTGCGGATCACACGAGCTGTCAGTGAACTGGCGCATTTGAAGAAGGGAGCCCAGGTATCCATTGAGGTAACGGGCGAGGGGTTGCTGGTTCGTCGTAAGGTCT
This sequence comes from Gammaproteobacteria bacterium, assembly GCA_031405715.1. Classification (GTDB taxonomy): domain Bacteria; phylum Pseudomonadota; class Gammaproteobacteria; order Acidiferrobacterales; family UBA6901; genus JANNJF01. The sequence continues at coordinate 4,248 of JANNJF010000688.1, forward strand.
CCAAGGCACGGACACGGCTGCCCTATTCGGAGGCGATGCTGCTTGAGGGACTGACACCGCATACGGCCCATGCCGATGAATTGCCAACCTTGACAGTTCGCAAGCACGGAGGCTGAGGTAGTGGCGCGGTACATCCCTGTACGGAACGACATCGTATGGCTGGATTTCGAGCCTCCCAAGGCAAAGGAGATCGGCAAATACCGTCCGGCCCTGGTTCTCTCAAGCCAGGCGTATAACCAGCAGACGGGCTTGCTGATTTTCTGCCCCATCAGCACCAGTGTCCGAGGGGCGGCTACTGAGGTGGCTGTCCATAACCTGCAACAGCCTTGCGTGGTAGCAGCGAATCTGATTCACACCCTGGATTGGCGGCACGAAAGGTTAAAAAAG
>JANNJF010000689.1:0-1028 GCA_031405715.1 Gammaproteobacteria bacterium
CGGGCCTGCTCCGAAGCACCGAACAGCCGCGCTTCGTTCCGCGCACCCTCGACATCGTCTGCCGTGAGCTTCGCCAGCGCCAGCTCGCGGGCGAGCGCGAGCGGCAGCGGCTCCCCCTCGCGGCGGGCCAGCGCACGCGCGCGTTCGAGGCCGAAGCGCACGCGCGACGAGAGGCGCTGCTCGAGCAGCGCCTGCGCCGCCCGCGTCACCTCCTCGACGGCCGTCGGTCGGCCCGAGAGGAGGTCGCTGGCCCAAGCCAGCTCGACGGGGCACTGGCTGCGCCGCTGGTGCTCGGACAATGCCGTGTAGAGCTCGCGCCGCATCCGCCGGTCGAACCCGAGCTCGAGGGCGCAGCACCCGACGTGCTCGCGCACGCGCCGCACGCCGTCCTCGGCGGTGATGCGCACGAAGCCGCGCGCGACGAGGCTCGCCAGGGTCGCCTCGTGTTGAACGGTGTCGAAAGGCGTGGCTGTCTTAAATACAACGCCGATTTGCACACCGTTTTCATCGGAGGCGACGACGCTGTTGGGCGTGGTTTTGTAGTTGCCGCGATGCCAGGCATCTTTTTCGCTGTAGACGAGCAGATGTTGATGCAATTGCCTGATATGGTTCTCAGTAAATGTGATGTCTTGCCATGATGAAAACACCAACTCCATCACTTCTGCGTAGCCCGCTACCTCCTGCTCGTCGCGAGTGGAGAAGGTCTTGATTTGAAGATTGGATAACAGTCGCTCGACCTCGTGGTCAGACAGCTTGCTGCCCTCGATCCGGGTGGACGAGCCGATGCTTTCGATGGTGGCGACACGACGCAGGGCCGAAAGCCGATCAGGCGCGAGTGTGCCCAAGGCGCGCCACGCTCCTTTGAACTCGTCAATCCTGGCGATCAGCGCGAGGATTTCCGGCGTGATTTGAATGGTGTCGGGTCGGATCATAGAACCAATAATACACCCAATTACACCCATTATTGAAGAGTCAACATGCAAAACTTCGGCGCCTCCCGCGTGGTGCTGAGGGACCTCCCAGTTGGC
>JANNJF010000690.1:0-5277 GCA_031405715.1 Gammaproteobacteria bacterium
CGCGCTGGTTTTGGCCGCATGATTGCGACTCAATTTTGGTTGTGGGCCCAACCGGCACTTAATTGTCCCAATTTTTGGTGCTGGTCCGGGACGCGTTTTACTACCCGGACATTGTCGTTGTCTGCGGCACCATCGACACTGGCGCCTACTACCAGACCGCGCCGACGCTGGTCGTCGAGATTCTCTCCGAGTCCACGGAAGCGCGTGACCGGCTCGAGAGGCGCCGATCGAGCAACTTTATGAGGACGTGCTGGATTACACCGGCAAAAAATAAACCCTGAATATCTCCCCCGCCCGTACGGGCGTAGGTATCTACACAAGTTACCCCTGCGCCTAAAACAAGCGTCCCTTCTCCCCCGTGGGGGAGAAGGACAGGATGAGGGGGTTGGGCGAGCAACGGCCTTTTAATACCCTCACCCCATCCCTCTCCCACTGACGTGGGAGAGGGGGGCCGGGACGCTCAGCGTCAAGATGTAGAGATACCTCTGCCATACGGGCGGGGGACAGCAGGCCGATCGAGACGTTGCGCGACAAGTCGTACCTTCACCCGTAAAAATATTATCGTCGCCTGCGTCAGTTATTCCTTCCCCGCCTTCCCCTCCAGCGCTTTCACCCGTTCACTGAGCTGCTGAATGGTGCGGGTGTGTTCGGCGTAGGCGCGCACCAGTTGCTGGGTGGTATCGGCCAGGCCTTTGATGGCGATGGTGAGTTCGTCTTTCTTGCCGTTGACGTGGTTGAGTTGGGCGAGCACCAGGCTGGCGACGTCGTTGGGGTTGGAGATGACGCGCGGCTTGGCGCCGTTGCGGGGGGTCTGGGAGGCGGCGGTGTTACTTGTTGGCGCAGCGGTTGTGGTGTCGGTGGCCATAACGATTGATCTCCTGTTGGGTTATATTGTGTTGCGTTTGCTGAAAAAAGATTTGTTTGTGACGTTGCGGCAAGAAAAAGGGGTGCCCATAGGCCGGCCGTTGCCGGGAGGAAACGAGACCGCTTACAGGACTTCCACCTTCGCCGCACGGCAGGCGGTTCGCAACTGCTTATCCAGGCTCGCTAACGGTAATTTATGCCGCACCGCAAGCTCAAGATAGGCGGCATCGTACGCGGTCAGCTTGTGCTCGAAGGCGAGCGGCATGATGGCCTGCCAAACCCGTTCCGGGGTCTCGGTATCCATCTCGATCGGCAGTGCGGTCAAGTCAGCGCGAATGCGCTTCCAGTCCTGCACCTGGATTCTTCTGTGACGGGTCGCCACCAGCAGCACGTTGCCGACCTCGATGGGCCAGAGTGCCGGCACGATGGCCAAATCGTTCACCAGCGATTCGCGCAGGGTGTCGGTCGCATCGGTCGCTTCATCGGGGAACACCCAGGCCATCGTGAGCGAACAATCCAGCACAAACGGCATCAGTACTTCCGCCCTTCCTTGATCATCTCGTGCACCGACAGGCCACCCAAGCTATGGGTTTTCTGGAATGCCTTCAGATTTTCGATTGCCCTGCGAATCTTCTCGGGATCACGCCGGCTGACCGGTACCAGTTCGGCCACGGGACGGCCGTGTCGCGTAATCACAAAGCGTTCGCCCTTCTCCACCCGTTCGAGCAGCTTAGGTAAATTGGTCTTGGCCTCATAGGCTCCGATCTCACGCATGGCGTACCTCCAAATATTAGACTAGTTCAGACTAGCTTAGACTAAATCCGATGCCCGCTGCAAGTCATGTCATTGCCCTCGAATTCCTCAAATAGCCATTTCGCCATGCCGTTATAACTTAGTGCATCTCGATTCCCTCACCCTACCCTCTCCCAGAGGGAGAGGGTTTTTAATATTCTCTCAACGCTCACGAATACTCTCATGCCCCGCCTGTAACAACGGGCTCAGGAAATACTCAATCAACCGGCGTTTACCGGTCTTGATCTCCACCGCGACACTCATGCCGGGGGTGAGGCGGATTTCCTTTGCATCCACTTGTATCGTTGAGCGGGTGAGGCTGACCTTGGCGGTGTACACCAGGCCGACCTTATCGATCTGCACGGCGTCGCGGGACAGGCTGGTGACTTTGCCTTCGACGGTGCCGTAGCGGGTGAAGGGGAAGGCGTCGATCTTGACTTCGGCGTCCTGGTTTTCGTAGACAAAACCGATGTCCTTGTTTTCGAGCACGGCCTCGACTTCGAGCTGGCCGTCTTCCGGGGCGATGACCATGAGTTGCTGCGCCGGGGTGACCACGCCGCCCACGGTGTGCATGGCGAGCTGCTGCACCACGCCGTCGATGGGGGCGGTGAGGTGTTGGGCGCCGGCGCGGGTGTTGGCCTTGGTCATTTCGTTAGACAGGGAGCGGGCGCGGATTTCGGCAGCGGAAAGGGCGGCGCTGAATTCATTGGCCTTCTCGGCGCGGGCGCGTTCGACTTCAAGATACTTCAGGTGCGCGACGTATTCTTTCTCGTACAGGGTTTTGTAGGCCCGGGCCTGGGATTTGAGGGCACGGTATTCGGTGAGCTGGTCGTGCAGGCGGGCGCGTTCGGCTTGGACCAGGGCGGGGTTGGCGCCTTCCGGGACATCGAACTGCTCTTTGTCCGCCAGCAGGGCGCGCAGGCGGGCCACCTCGATGACGGCGGCGTGGTACTCGCTTTGAAAGCGCTCCTGGTCGGGGCTCGCGGTGGTGTCGAGCTCCATCAGCGCATCGCCCTGCTTCACCCGGTCGCCGTCGCGCACGTAGATGGCCTTGATCACGCCGGCCTCCAGGGGCTGGATGACTTTGGAGCGATCGCTTTGGATGACCTTGCCCTGGGCCACGGCGATGATGTCGATCTGGCCGAAGGTGGCCCAGAACAAGGCGACGGCGAAGACCGCCACAATGGTCAGGGCCACGGCGCGGCCCACGGGGGATGGCGGTGATTCCTGGACTTCCAACACCGCGGGGAGAAATTCCAGCTCCTTGCCTTTGGGCACGGCGAGGGGTTCTTCGCGGTTGGCCGCGTCCCAGGCGATCTGCCAGGCGGTGAGGTGGTGTTGCAGGCTGGCGCGCAGGGGTTGGGTATAGGCGTAGGCGCGTTGAATGAATGGAATGGCGTGCAGACCTTTTATAATCATGCGGAGCAGCACCCAAATGGGCTTGATGAGCAGCCGGATTGTCTGCGTGACGATGCGTGCAACGGCATTCACGCCGGCGGTGGCGCGCTGATTCTGCTTGCTTGTTGTTGGTGGCTTGTTGTCGGTCATAATTGCTTTGCCCTCACCCCATCCCTCTCCCAAAGGGAGAGGGGGAGTTCGTGAACGTCACTTGTAATAGCTGCTCTCACCCTGCCCTCTCCCGCTCGCGGGAGAGGGAGTACTCTATCAGTTCGCTCAAAATTACGTTCAGCACCGCTTCGATATCCTGTAGTACATCGTTGTTCCAGAAGCGCAACACTTTGAAGCCCTGTGCTTCAATAAATTCTGTTCGACGTGTATCTTCGGCCGTGCGCTCCGCATGCTGACCACCATCGGCCTCAACGACCAGATTTTTTTCCAGGCAAACGAAATCGGCGATGTACGGGCCAATGGGAACCTGACGGCGGAACTTGTGTCCTGCCAATCCGCGATTTCGCAGGTGTCGCCATAATCTTTTTTCGGTGTCGGTCTGGTTTCGGCGTAGCGTCCTTGCTAGTGGGTTCATGTGGTTTCCTCACAATGTTTCCCTCACCCCATCCCACTCCCAGAGGGAGAGGGGGCTGCCTTTGTTTGTCTTTCTTGTTTTCCGTTGGGCATCCACACAAGTCGCCTCGGATATAAACCCAGCGTCCCTTCTCCCCTTCGGGGAGAAGGACAGGATGAGGGGGCCTATGCCACACGGCCCATGCATGATCAAACCACCGCAATCGACCCATCCTGATGGCTCTGCAACCGCGCATAGTACCCGTTCAACCCCAGCAGCTCGCGATGCGTCCCCTGCTCGATGATCTCACCCTTGTCGATCACAAAAATGCGATCCGCCTGGCGCACCGTGGACAACCGATGGGCGATGATGAACACGGTTCTTCCCTTGCAGATCTGTGCCAGGTTCTTCTGGATGATGCTCTCGGACTCGTAGTCCAAGGCGCTGGTGGCCTCGTCGAAGATCAGGATGCGCGGGTGGGTGATGAGGGCGCGGGCAATGGCGATGCGCTGACGCTGGCCGCCGGACAGGGTCGAGCCGTGCTCACCCACGATAGTGTCGTAACCCTCCGTCAGTTCGAGGATGAACTCATGGGCGCCGGCGAGCTGCGCGGCCTCGATGACACGCTCCATGGGGATGCCCGGATCGGCCAGCGCGATGTTGTCGCGCACGCTGCGATTGAAGAGAAAATTCTCCTGCAACACCACGCCGATCTGCCGGCGCAGCCAGGCCGGGTCCATCTGCGCCAGATCGACGTCGTCGACGAGGATGCGTCCGGCCTCCTGCACATACAGGCGCTGTATGAGCTTGGCGATGGTGCTCTTGCCGGAGCCGGAGCGGCCGACGATGCCAACGGTTTTGCCCGCCGCCACGTCGAACGACACCTTCTTTAATATCTCCCGGCCATCGGCACGGTAGCGGAAAGTCACCTGGTCGAACACCACGTGGCCCGTCAGGGACGGCAGGGTGGTCTTGGTCGGCAGATAGGAGGGCTCGGGGGCACGTTGAGGATGTCCCCCAGACGTTGCACGGAAATGCCGGCCTGCTGAAAGTCCTGCCACAACTGCACCACCCGCAGCATCGGGCCGGTGACGCGACCGGCAAGCATGTTGAAGGCGATGAGCTGGCCGATGCTTAAACTGCCATTCATTACTTGGTAGGCGCCGATCCAGAGGATCGCTACCGTGGTGAGCTTGTTGATGAAGGACGCGGTCTGGCCGGCGATATTGCCCAGCTGGCTGGTGCGAAAACTGGCGCGCACGTAGCCGGCGAGTTGTTCGTCCCAGCGGCGCTCCATGGCCGGCTCCACCGCCATGGCCTTGACGGTCTGGATGCCGCTCACGGTCTCCACCAGGAAGGCCTGGTTCTCGGCGCCGCGGTTGAACTTCTCGTTCAGGCGATGGCGGAAGATCGGGGTAATGACCACCGACAGGAATACATATAAAGGTATCGTGGCCAGTACCACATAGGTGAGCAAGGGGCTGTAGAAGAACATCACCCCCAGAAACACAATAGTAAAGAATAGGTCGATGACCACCGTGACCGTGGAGCCGGTGAGGAACTGACGGATGGTTTCCAGTTCGTGCACGCGCGCGGCGGTGTCGCCCACGCGCCGCGCCTCGAAGTAGGCGATGGGCAGGCGTATCAGGTGGCGAAAC